>NZ_JBFTRY010000013.1:0-59228 GCF_056399745.1 Dyella sp. 01N36 | reverse complement strand
CGCTCGGGCAATTGCTGGGACAACTCGGCCATGGAAAGCTTCTTCAAATCGCTCAAGATCGAGCGCACCGACAACAAGGTGTATCGCACGAGGGCTGAGGCAAAAGCCGATGTCTTCGACTACATCGAACGGTTCTACAACAGTAAACGACGCCACTCGACCATCGGCTACCTCAGTCCGATACAGTTCGAGCAGCAGATGGAATTAGCTTAAGGTGGTGTCCACCGAACCGGCCGCAGTCCACTGGCGCAGTACTCATTGATCATGTAGTGAGCCAACTCTCTCCGCAGGCCGATGATGATCAGCTCCGGGCGCCCTATGGAGCGTTCCAAGCCAACGGAATAGCTGAAAGGCGGCAAYTCATCTTCCTCAAACACATGGATGATGTGGCAGCCGTACTTTTCGATGTCGTCAAGACACTTCTTCTCGGCTCGATCCATCGTCGTCATCTCCATCCAGTTCTCACGGGGAATAGTCCGCTTCGGCGCGGCAGCTGGCATTCCCAGCTTGCCCAACGGCCCCATCCTCCGCAATGCGCCACGACAATTCTGGGTTGACGGGCAACCACGGCATCCTGAGATGCGTGCACTAAGACCCAGCCGCAGGCCCGCCTGAAAAGTAGCTATGCTTCCCCGCCATTTCAGGGAGGAACCCCATGCATCGTCTACCAGGCCTGGATCTGCTGCGCGCTGTCGCGATCGTGTCGGTCCTTTGCACGCATGCATGGATTGTCGGCGGCATGGGCTACGGATTTGGCTGGATCGAGGAATACGGCTGGATGGGCGTTGACTTGTTCTTCGTCCTCAGCGGGTACCTGATTGGCCGACAGGTTCTCCTTCGCCACAAGCGCGGTGATGGAGTGGACCTGCGGGCTTTTTACCGGCAGCGGGCCTACCGCATTGTTCCTGCCTATTTGACTGTAGTGGCGCTCTATTTCTTGGTGCCCAACCTGCGGGAGCAAACGGCGATCCAGCCGCTCTGGCAGTTCCTCACCTTCACCATGAACCTGTTTGTCGACCAGCGTGTACTGCACGCGTTCTCATCGGCCTGGTCACTGTGCGTGGAAGAGCACTTCTATCTCATCTTCCCGATCGCGGTGCTTGCCATGGCGCACCGCTTGCGAGCGAAGCACGTGACGATCGTGATGCTTGGCCTGATGCTGGCAGGCATCGCGTGGCGCGCATTCGCCTGGTGGCAATCCGCAACGCCTGACGCGGGCGGCAGTGGTGTGTGGGAGATGGACGGGCGACGCTATATGGAGCTCATCTACTACCCCACCTACGCACGCCTGGATGGATTGCTGTGCGGCGTTGGCCTGGCGATCCTGAGCGTCTACCGGGCATCGCCATGGGAGCGCCTGCAACGACGCCCCGATATGCTCGCGCTTCTTGGATTGGCCTTGGTCTTGTTCGCGGCCTGGATTTTCCGGGACATCCTCACCTTCGCAGCCTGCGTCTTCGGTTTCCCGATACTGTCAGCAGGCATCGCCCTGATCGTTGCCGCCGCCGCAAGTCCCGCCAGCCTCCTCGCTAGAATCAGGTTGCCCGGTACCGCCTGGGTTGCGACCACCTCCTACAGCATCTACCTGAGCCACAAGGCGATGCTCAAGCTGGCTTCAAGGCATCTTCCGGATGACCTCAATCACCGCGGCATCATCACCTTCGCTTGCTGCGTGCTCGTGGCCATCACGGCAGCAGCTCTTTTGCACTATCTCGTCGAGCGCCCGTTTCTTGTCCTGCGCGATCAGCGGCGGCGCATAGGAGTGCCTTTGCCTGTCACTGGGGTCGGCGGCACATAAATGAACGCGTTGCGAGCGCGCTGATGGCGAAGGCTTGGTCCTTCGATCTGCTACTGATTGAGTCAGCTCCGCCCTGGGTCAGCGGCGGACGCTTTTCCGGGAAACGCCACTTTCTGGCCCGCCAGATTTGCGGCCTTGGCAACGCCCGATTTATGCATAGGTGCGCGCTAGCCTGTGGTTTGGCAATCCGCCGACCACATCAGCTGCGAAGAGAGCGCTATGGCCATACGCCGATGGAGACGGATCGCGGCCTGCGGATGCGTCGCACTGGCTTTGCTGGTGGCATCCGCAGCTTGGATGGCGGAGGGCATGCTCATCTCGCCGCAAAGGGAGTCCATCGGCGCAGCGCCGACTGACCTCCCGTTCGAAAGCATATCTATCCAAAGCCTTTCGGGAGCGACGCTGCGCGGATGGTTCGTAGCCGGCACGCCCGGTCGCGGCGCCGTCCTGCTACTCCACGGCGTGCGCGCCAACCGACTGGCGATGCTGCCACGGGCGAGGTGGCTCCATGAGCTTGGATATTCCGTGCTTTTGATTGATTTCCAGGCTGCGGGGGAAAGCTCCGGCCAGTGGATTACTTTTGGGCTGCGCGAATCAGACGACGCCGTCTCCGCCGTTACCTATTTGCGTTCACGGCTGCCGCTTGAACGTATCGGCGTCATCGGGACTTCCATGGGAGGCGCGGCCAGCTTGTTGGCGAGCCCACCGTTGCACGTCGATGCCATGGTGTTGGAGCAGGTCTATCCCAGCATCGATAAAGCCGTGTACGACCGTCTCCTGATCCATCTGAAAGGAGGGGCCTGGCTGTCACCCCTGCTTCTGAAGTCACTCGCCTGGAGAACCGGCATCAAGGCAGAGCAGCTGCGGCCGATTGACCACATTGCCAAGGTTGACGTGCCAAAGCTCCTCATCGTGGGAAGTTCAGACCGTCACACGCACCTTGATGAATCCATGGCGATGTACGCCGCGGCTGCCGACCCTAAAGAGTTGTGGGTCGTCAATGGCGCCCAGCATGTCGACCTTTTTCGATATGGCGCAAATCGCTACAAGGAGCGCGTAGGTCATTTCTTTGCCAAGTGGCTCAGACCTGCCGAACCGGTGGTCACTTCGGATATGAAGGACTTGCCGGCTCAACAGCCGCACCAGGCGCCATAGTCGATGCCCGCCAATCCAGGCGCGCATCGAGCGTTGGAAATCACCTGTGTTCGGGCGACGAATCATCCGCATCCGGTTCGAAGCAGATCGGAAAGCGGACATGCACCGACCCATGGGGCCAATGGCTAGCGCCTTAGCGGCCGCTCCAGAAGCCATCCAAAGAAGTAGTACATCAGCACTCCCCAAAGGACGTCCAGTATGGCGGCCGACCACCCCACGACGTCGTCGGACAAATTGAAAAGGGCGTGGACGTGACCACTGAGAAAGACCAGCAAGTAAGAAACTGGCAACGTCAGAAACTGAAGTATCCACAGCGGATCGCCATCGCCGCGCCCGATGGAAACCAGGCATCGGATCGCGAATGCGAGAAACACGATAGCGAAGACACCGCCGGTTGGTGACCACCTCTTCATGGACCCTTGCTCCTTGCCATGGAAGCTCGGCCTACGTTATCTGCATCAGATCGAAAGACGACAGTTTAAGGAGTTCCGGCATGTCGAAAGCGCATCCTGGTTGCCCTCGCGTGGCCTGCGGCTGTTACGCAACGGGTCCAGGATCAACCCGCAGGAACAACGCCGCACTGGACATCAATTTGATTTGACGTAAAACACATAGGTTGCCGTGTACGGAACGCCGACCTTGGTGCCGGCGTTGGCGGGCGGTGCGGAGGGTGCGGCGCCGCCGGCGGTTGAAACGCGCTGAACATAGGCCACCTTGCTCAAGATGCCGGGCGTGGCGTTAGGCGTCACCTTGATGAGCAGCCAGGGAATATCCGCGTTGGGTTGTTTCGCGGGTACGGTGGCAACCGGCGCATCCTTGTCGCGCACGATCTTGCTGCCGTCGGCGGCCTCCCATGAGGGGCCGGCATAGTGATGAATCACGCCGCCGGGAGCCGTCAGTTCGGCCAGCGGTGCTTCAAAAGTCCATTTCGGTGGCGAGCCCGTTTCGATCGTGCTGGTGTAGATCTGAACGCCGGTGGCCTTGGCCGTGAATGCCACGGTATAGCCGGCGGGCGGCTGCAGCGCAGCAGGTACTGCTTCCTGCGCCTGAGAGGCCGATGCACCGGCGATCAGCCATACAATAGCCGCCACCCATCCGCTTGCGGTCTTCGCGATCATGACTTGTCCTGACTAAGGTGATGATTCCGCATCCGCCCCTCAACGGAGCCACTCCGGGTCAAACGACGGCGCTCGACGCAGTGAGCCCCGCGTCGAGGCAGAGGTGATACGGAAAGGTTGCGATGGCGAGGTTCTACTTGGCGGCTCGCTTCTTTTCCTCTTTGGCCGCCTTCTTTTCCTTCATGGTCTTGGCCGGCTTCTTTTTGTCGCTTTTCTTTGAATCCATACCCTTGCTCATGTCATTTCCTCGTTGCCTGGAGACAGATAGGTGCCGCGGTTTGCGACTTAGGTTGTCAGAGCTTGATCGATAACGTGACGACGCAAGTTAAATGCAGCTTGCATCGATGCTGGCGGCCTGGTTCAAGGCCGACGTTTCATACGATTGCGCCACGCCTGTTGGCTAGCCGCTCGGATACTTCTGCAGCAGCGCCTTGAAGCCTGGCTCATCGCGCAGTGGATCCCAGATCGGATCGACCCGCAGCGACGCACCCGACAAAATGCCGCCCGTCGGCATCGACAGCACGCGATCGAGCAAGGCGATGGCCTGGTCGTGCTGGCCCACTCGCATATAGAGCTGCGCCTGGCAGGCAAGCATGTCCGCGCCGGTGAGTACATCCTTGGTGACCGGCATCAAGGCGACGGCACGCTCGCCCTCCGCGACGGCTTCGGCCTTTTTCCCGAGGCCGGCATAGGCAAATCCCAGGGCGAGATGCAGATCCGGGTCTTCCGGTCGCTCGACAAGGGCGGCGCGCGCTTTCTCAGCCACCGCGGTATATCCCGCGGTCGCCTTGGCCGTGTCTCCGGCCGACTGCGCGGCCCAGGCGATATACAGGCGCCGTGGCAAGACAATATTGTCCGGATCGTCCCAGTCCTCGTTCTTGTCCGCCTCGGCAATCTTGATCGCCCCGGCATAATCGCGTGCCAGCGAACGCTCGAAATACATGCCCATGACGTTGCCGGCGTAGGCGTTGCTCCCCGGCGACAGCGCTGCCAGCGCGGCACGCAGCGGGGCCAGATCGCCCTTCCACATCAGCGTATTGAAGGCCAGCGTCACACGCGCACCGGCAGGATTGCGACTCAATGCGAGAGCAGAGGCATAAGCCCGGTCGGCATCCGCATAGCGATGCATGCTCTGATAAGTCACGCCAAGCTGGTTGAACGCAAATTCGCTATGGGGATCGAGCACAGTGGCCGAGCGAAAGAGCGACACCGCCTCGTCCCAGCGTCCCTGCCGCCTGGCAACCGCGGCGATAAGCAGTTCAACCGTGGCGCTGTTGGGCAACGCCTGCCGGGCCAGCTCAAGCTGGTTGGTGGCAGCGACGTAATCCCGATGCCCCCAGTAGTGATACAGGCCCAGTGCGTAATGTCCCTGCCCCAGTTTCGGCTGCAGCGTCAGGGCGCGATCGGCGGCAGTCTTCGCCTCGACCAGTCGCTCATTCGTGCGATCGGGTCCGAAGAAATACATCTGCATGTTGGCGCGCGCCAGCGCGGCGGCGGCCAGTGCGAAGTGCGGATCCTTTTCCAAGGCCTGCTGATACAGCGAGATCGCCACGGGCAACTCGGTCGATGACAGCACGGGATCATCGTAGGCGCGGTTGGCATGCGCACCGGCCTGCAGATACAGATCGTAGGCTGCCGCGTTGGAGGTTGGCGCGGCATCGATGCGCGCCGTCTCAGCCGAGGTCAACCGTACCTTCAGCGCCTCCGCTACGTTCTGCGCGACTTCGCCTTCCACATTGAAGACATCGTCCAGCGTGCGTGTATAGGCTTTCGCCCAGAGATGATTGCCGCTGGCTGCATCGATCAACTGCACGTTGATCAGCACCTGATCGCCAACCTTCTGCACCGTGCCCTCGAGCAAGGTCGCCACGCCCAGTTCTCGCGCGATGGTTTTCACGTCTTCCGGATGGCTCGGGTACTTTTCGGTCGAGGTGCGCGAGATCACCTTGAGCCCGCCGATGCCCACCAGCTCGGTCAGGATCATGTCTTGCATGCCGCTGGCGAAGTAGGCGTTGCCTTGATCGGTGCTTAGATTCTCAAAGGGAAGCACTGCAACGGATTTGAGATCGACCGCCGCCGACGCGTCTGCGGGACGACGCGCGATTTGATGGCCGCCGAACAGCAGGGCCGCCGCGACGAGCAGCACCGCGACCGCGACGACAACCAGCCGGCCAAATCGACGTGGCTTATCAGTCTCCTCAGGTGCTGCCGGACTCGCATCCGTCGCAACTGGTGGCGCGCCGGCGTCGCTGGCGCGGGGCGGTACGAACGCAAGTGCGGAGGCCGGCAATGGCCTGTCCACCATCAGCTCTTCACGCGATGCGGCTGACCGCACTTGGGCATCGAGTCGAAAGCCGACGCCATGCACGGTGTGCAGATAGCGGCTTTCGTCGCCGCTCTCGCCGAGCGCATGACGCAACATCGCGATGACGCGGCTGAGTACGCCGGGTGTTACGTGGCTATGGCCCCAGACCTCGTCGAGAATTTCATCCCGGCTCAGCACACGGCCAGGCTCTCGTGCCAACAGCACGAGCACGGCGAACGCCTTGCGCTCGAGCCCGACCTCTTCGCCATCGACAAACAAGCGATGGCCCAGGGTATCGATCTCGACCGTACCGAACGCAATCCACGCAGCAGAGGCGGTCTCTGCAGTCATTGGGTCGACCTCCGTCGCCGCGCCCCGACTGGTTCAGGTTACACCAAGTCAGCCGCAAGCCTCGGTGTGGCTCAGGTGTGGATTTCGTTGTCTGCGCAATAACATTCCGCGGGCCAACAAGTTTGCGCTGCAACTAATGCGGCGGGCGCGTGGCTCAGCGGTCCCGCCGCGGCTTCCTCAGCGGATCGAGCAGGGGCTTGAGGCCGTTGTGATCGAGCTCCAGCGCCAGCGCGAGCAAGTTGCCCAGATCGCCGGGCGGAAACCCCTTGCGGGCATACCAGGCGAGATAGGCGCCAGGCAGGTCGGCAATAAGGCGACCCTGGTATTTGCCATAGGGCATGCTCATGGTGACCAGTCGCTGCAGGTCTTCGGGTTTCATCGGGCGAACAACTGCGAGCGATCAGCGAAGGCCTTGAACTCCAGTGCATTGCCGCAGGGATCAAGCAGGAACAGGGTGGCCTGCTCGCCGGGCTGGCCTTTGAAGCGGATGTGCGGCGCCACGACAAAGCGCGTTCCGCTGGCTTCCAGGCGCTGGGCGAGCGAATGCCAGTCGTCCATCGACAGGACAACCCCAAAGTGGCGCACCGGCACGTCGTCGCCATCCACGTCATGCGCGCTCACAGCGCGCGTCTCTTCGGGCGCCAGATGGGCCACGATCTGATGGCCGTAGAAATCGAAATCCACCCAGCTGTCACTGGATCGGCCTTCGGGACAACCGAGCAACTGGCCGTAGAACGCGCGTGCGTTCGCCAGCGAGGTGACTGGAAAGGCGAGATGGAACGGCGGGAGGTCGTGCATGGTGACGCTCGGCGATAAGGGCCCGGCCTTATTACCACCACGCGGCGGTTTCACAAACTCCCAAAGTTTCGCGTGAAACCGATGGCCTGGCGAAGGCAGGCCATCTTGCCGCTCAACGTGACGCTGAGGCGACTACGCAGCTCCCGCTGAAGACTTCTGGCGAAGCCGATGCGCGGCCTGTTTCGCGCGGTTGCCGCACAGCGCCATGCTGCACCAGCGACGGGCATGACCGCGTGTGTGGTCCGCAAAGAGCAAGGTGCAGGTGGGGCCTTCGCAAGCTTTCACGTGGGCAAAGTCTTCATCGCAGACCAGGCGCGCCATCGCTTCGGCAATCGGCAGCAGCAAGGCGTCGGATGAATTCCAGCGCCGCTGCTGCGCGAGCGTGAACACCATCGACTCGCCATGCGACCCGGCAACGATTTCGCTGTAGCGCTCGTCGCGCTTGAGCAGGCTATTGAGCGGCTCAAGCGCCGCCAGATCGGCGGGCTGCAACGCACGCCCCTTGTGCTGGCGAACAAAACCACGGAACCACTCCCGCAGCGCCCTCGCCTGCCCGGCCAGCCGATCGATCTCCCCGGGGATCGCGCGCTCACGCGCCGACCGCAACACCTCGGCGGGCACCAGCTGCGCCTGCGCGAGCCAACGCAACAGTCCTTCGCCGTCTGCCAGCCAATCGACCGGCGTGTCCGCCGGCGTGGCCACGGAGTTGAGGAAATCCAGTCCGAGCGAATCGGCCAGGAATAGAGCGGGCATGGGCTGTGACATGGGGTTCTCCTGCGGCCAAAGGTAACCGGCTAAAAAGTGCTTGACAAGTTACATTGACGATCATAACCTCCAAACCGAAGTTGAGGCGGTTACTTAAATCTCAAGCCAGCAGTTCAGGTTTCTTCGTCATCAAACCTCATGGGAGTGGGCACAAATGAACGCGACAGCAAAGACGGTAGTGCTGGTTCACGGGGCCTGGGCGGATCCGTCCAGCTGGGACGGGGTGGTCAAACTACTCCGCTCAAAGCACATTGATACGGTTACGGTGAGTTTGCCCCTGCTGTCCCTGGCCGGCGATGTCGCGGCATTGGACGACGTGCTCGAGCGCATCCCCGGGCCGGTCGTACTGGTGGGGCACGCCTATGCGGGTGCGGTGATCGCCGCTACCCAGAGCCCCAAAGTGGCAGCGCTGGTCTATATCGCCGGCCTGGCGCCGGACGAGGGCGAGACGGTCGCGGAGGTGTTCAACCGCTATCCGCACGACGACAAGGCACCCGCGCTGGCGCCGGGTCAGGACGGCCTGTTCTGGTTGCCGGCGGAGGCGTTTGCCACCGCGTTCGCGCAGCACGCCACGGCGCAACAACAGCAGGCGCTGGCCGCGTCGCAGCGCCCCATCTCGCCAGCGGCGATTACCGTGCCGGTGGGACGACCGCTATGGAAGAAGGTGCCGGCCTGGTATCTGGTGGCGCAGCACGACCACATGATTCCCGAGAAAACGCAGCGCTTCATCGCCGAGCGCATGCATGCGCACACCACGATTCTTCCCGTCGATCACCTGCCCAGCGTCACGGCGCCGTTGCCGGTCGCGGAACTGATCGCCGATGCCGTGCGACACACCGCCTGACTCACCGACGAATCACTCAACGACTCATCTGGCGCCTTGATGCCATCCCCCGCTGCAACGTCATCCCTATCGAAGGAGCATTGCCATGTCACACATTCACTATCGCACCGCGTCGGCCGACGGCTTCAATATTTTCTATCGTGAAGCAGGCACTCCGGGTAAGCCCAAGCTGCTGCTGCTGCATGGATTCCCGAGCTCGGGCCATATGTTTCGCGATCTGATTCCCCTGCTCAGCGACGACTTCCATATCGTTGCTCCCGATCTGCCGGGCTTCGGCCTGTCGGACATGCCGCCGCGCGAGCAGTTCAAGTACACCTTCGATCATCTCGCTGACGTGATCGATCGCTTCACCGAAGTAATCGGCTTCGACCGCTACGCCGTCTATGTATTCGACTACGGCGCGCCCACGGGCTTTCGTCTCGCGGTGAAACATCCCGAACGCATCACCGGCATCATCTCGCAGAATGGCAATGCCTACGTGGAAGGCCTGAGCGAGGGCTGGAATCCCATTCGTGCGTACTGGGAAAACCCGAACGCGGCGAACCGCGACGCCTTGCGCGCCTTTCTTGCACCGGAGAGCACGCGCTGGCAGTACACCCATGGCGTGCCGGATGAGTCGCTGGTGTCGCCCGATGGCATCGCGCTGGACAACTACTACCTGGCACGCGAAGGCGCTCATGACGTGCAACTGGATCTGTTCCTCGACTACCAGAGCAATGTGGCGCTCTACCCCACCTTCCAGGCGTATTTCCGCCAGCACCAGCCGCGCTTCCTGGCAGTGTGGGGCAACCACGATCCGTTCTTCCTGCCGCCGGGCGCTGAGGCATTCAAGCGCGATATCCCGCAGGCACAGGTGAGCTTTTTCGAGACGGGCCATTTCGCGCTGGAAACCCATGCGCGCGAGATCGCCCAGGCCATCCGCAGCTTCTTCGCCTGAGATGGCGTGGGAACACTGACGCCAGGAGCACATCATGTCGCTGAAAACCGCGCTCGTCACCGGGGCCAGTCAAGGCATCGGCCAGGCCACCGCCATTCGATTGGCCAAGGATTTCGAGGCTCTCGTGCTGGTTGCGAGAAATCGCGAACACCTGGCTGAAACGGCGGCGACCGTCGAAGCCCTGGGCGCCAGGACCTTGATCATCGACCTCGACCTTGCAGAGAAAACCGCCGCCAAAGCCGTCGTCAAGCAGACGCTGTCGACCTTCGGCCGCATCGATGCCCTGCTCAACATCGCAGGCGCGGTGCCACAGATCGACCTGTTCGAGATGACCGACGAACAATGGGACGACGGCATGGCATTGAAGCTGCACGGTGCACGGCGCCTCACCATCGAAGCGTGGGAGGCGCTGAAACAATCGAACGGCGCCGTCGTCTTTACCTCGGGCAACTCGGCCATTTTCCCGAAGGCGCCCTACGCCGCGGTGGGCACCATCAACGCCGCCATTGCCGCACTGTCGAAGGCATTCTCCGATCGCGGCATTGCCGATGGCGTGCAGGTGAACAGCGTGTTGCCGGGCCCGGTGATGACCGGTCGCCGCCGCTCCTACCTGGAGCACTGGGCCCCGCTGCACAACATGACCGTGGACGAAGCGATGGAACGCTTCCCGCGCGAGGCTGGCATCGCCCGTTACGGCACGCCGGAGGAAATCGCCGAACTGATGGCGTTCCTGGTATCGCCGGCAGCCCGATGGATGACGGGATCCATGCTGCGCATGGACGGCGGTGAAGTGAAATCGGTATAGCCATCGTGGCGCCCGGTGCGACTTGCATCGAGCGCCACTGTGTCGGGCCTACCGATCAGTTGTCGTCGCCACTCAACAGCGAACCCACGATGCCGCCAAGCAATCCACCGCCGATGGCTGCACGCCCACCACCGCCCTCGCTACTGGGCATGTATTCGGCAATCTGATGCGCCAGGCGGGAGATGGGCAGCGTCTGCAACCACACCGTGCCGGGGCCGGTCAGCGCCGCCAGAAAGATGCCGTCGCCGCCAAAGATGGCGTTCTTGATGCCCGGCACGGTGGTGATCTGAAAACTGACCGACGCCTGGAACGCACCCACGTGGCCGGGATGAACGCGCAGTGTCTCGCCGGGTGCGAGGTCCTTGCGAATGAGTTCGCCCGACAGTTCAAGCCACGCCGTACCTGAGCCGCCGATCTTCTGCAGCCTGAAGCCGTCACCGCCAAAGATGCCTGCACCCAGCGACTGCTGAAAACCGACGCCGATGGTCACCTCCGGCGTGGCGCAAAGAAAACCATGGCGGTGCACCAGGTACTCATTACCCGGGCTCACCGATACCGGCACGATATGTCCCGGCACCTTGGTGGCAAAAGCCACCTCGCCGGGCGACTGCACGGCACGGTACTCGGTCATGAACAAGCTGCCGCCGCCGACCACGCGCTTGAACATGCCCATCAGGCCACCGCCGCCGCCCATCTGGGTATGCGTGGTCATCTGGATCGACGCCGTCATCCAGGAAAGCTCGCCGCTCTCGGCGAAGATGCTGTCGTTCGGCTCCAGCCGAACTTCCAGCACCGGCATCACCGTGCCTTGTATGCGTGTCTGCATGGGGTGTACTCCTGATCATGAAGGGTTATCGATGGTGATTTGAACGTGCCTGACAAGCAGCACGTGAATCTCAATGGGTGCGCCGGCATGGCAGCGACCTCACACTTCAAGCCTGTCATCCGGTCGTGCGACCAGGGCGTACAGCACGGGCATGAGGAATACGCTGATCAACAGTCGCGTGAACAGGCCGCTGACAATCACCAGGGCGAACGGTCGTTGTGTATCTGTGCCAACGCCGGTGGCGAGCGCTGCAGGCAGCAGGCCTAGCGCGGCGACCAGGGCCGTCATCATGATCGGACGCAAGCGCAGGATCGCACCCTCGCGGATGGCATCAGTGAGACTGGTTCCGCCGCGGCGAAGTTCGTTGACGTAGGAGATGTAGACCACCGCGGTCTGCACCGACACGCCAAACAACGCCAGAAAACCGATGCCCGAGGACACCGAGAATGGTGTACCCGTAATCCACAGCGCAACGATGCCGCCCACCGGCGCCGACAGCAGCACGCCCAGCACGGTGATGAACGGAAACTTGAAGTTGCTGTACAGCGTGAACAGCAGCAGGAAGATCAAGGCCAGCGTCAGCGGCAGGATGACATTCAACTGCGCACGCGAGGCGGTGTACTCGGTGTACTCGCCGCCCCAGTCGAGGCGATAGCCCTGCGGCAGCTTGACCTTGCCGTTGACCTGTTGAATGGCGTCTTCCACGGCGCCAGCCAGATCGCGGCCCTCGACCGAGAACTGCACGCCGATATAGCGCGAATTGTTTTCGCGATAGATGAAGGACGCACCATTGGTTTCGCGGATATCGGCAAACTCCTTGAGCGGAATCTGCTGTCCTGCCGGCGTGGTCACCAGGATGTTCCTGATCTCTTCGGGATTGTCGCGGTACTGCTGCTCGAGTCGCACCACCAGATCGAACTGCCGTTCGCCCTGCACTACCTGGGTGGCCACGTCGCCACCGATCGCCGTTTCGATCACGCCGTTGATGTCGGACACGTTCAAGCCGTAGCGGGCGATTTTCGCGCGGTCGACGTTGATGCTCAGGCTGGGCTGGCCCAGCTCCTGCACCAGGGTCACGTCACGGATGCCGCGCACGTGTTCAAGCACCTGCTTGATGCTCTTGCCTTTCTGTTCCAGCGTGTTGAGATCGGAGCCGAAGACCTTCACCGCCAGCGCACTTTTCAGCCCGGTCTCCGCTTCGTCCACCGCATCTTCGGCCGGTTGCGTGTAGTTGAAAATGATGCCGGGGAAGGCCTGCAATTTCTTGTTGATGGCCTCGATCAGGGCGGCCTTGTTGCGATACGTCCCGGTCCACTGCGAATAGGGCTTCAGGCCCACGTAGAACTCGACGTTGAAGAAGCCGGTGGAATCGGTGCCGTCATCGGGGCGACCCAGTTCCGAGGCCACGGTGGTGACTTCGGGAAACGATCGCAGCACCTGCCGCACCTGGGGCGTGATCTTCGACGCTTCCTCGAAGGAGATGGTGTAAGGCATGGTGGCGCGCACCCAGAGCGCGCCTTCGTCCAGCTGCGGCATGAACTCCGCACCGATGCGCGGTATCAGCAGCAGCGAAAGGGCGAGCACGATGGCCGACGCGATCGCCGTGCCCCACGGACGGGCAAGGCAGAAGTCGAGGCCCTTCACGTACACCGACTTGATCGCCTCGAACACGCGGTTGCGCCGCTCCTGCACGCCTTTTCGCATGAACACCGCGCACAGCACCGGCAGCAAGGTCAGCGTGATCACCAGCGAGCCGATCAGCGCGAAAATCATGGTGTCGGCCATCGGCTTGAACAACGTACCCGAGGGCCCGGACAAGACATAGATCGGCAGGAAGCTGACCACGATCACTGCCACCGCATAGAACAGCGGACCATCAACCTCAGCGGCGGCGTCGCGGATGATCTCCTTCACATTGAGCGGCGTGCCGCGGCGCTCGGCGATCTGGCGGAAGATGTTCTCCACCATCACCACGGCCGCATCGACCAGGATGCCGAAGTCGACCGCGCCGATCGACAGCAGGTTCGCCGAGGCGCCCTGCAGGTCAAGGCAGATGAAGGCGAACAGCAGTGCCAGCGGAATCGTGGTGGCTACGATCAGCCCCGCACGAAAATCGTAGAGAAAGAAGATCAGGATGACGACGACCAGCAGCATGCCGCGAAGCAGGTTCTCTTCCACGATCTTGGTGGTCAGCGTGATCAGATCGGTGCGGTCGTAGAACGGAACGACTTTCACGTCCTTGGGCAGGATCTCGTCGTTGAGTTGTCTGGTTTTTGCCTCGACCCGCTTGAGCACGTCCTGCGTTTTTTCGCCGGTACGCAACAGGATCACGCCTTCCACGGCATCGTCCTGCTTCTCGTAGCCGAACTCGCCCAGGCGTGGCGCGATGCCGATCACGACGCGTCCCACATCCTTCACCAGCACCGGGACGCCGTCGTGCACCGCGACCACCACGTTGCCGATGTCCTCCAGCGTTTCCACGCGGCCCGCACCACGCACGTAATAGAACTGGCCGCCCTGCGAGTAGAAACCGCCGCCTGCGTTGGCGTTGTTGGCGGCGAGTGCGGCTTCCACCTGCACGGCTGACAGGCCGACCGCGGCAATCTTGGTCTGGTCCAGCAACACCTGATATTGCATGGTGCCGCCGCCGAATCCCGAATCGTCCGCCACACCGGGCACGGATCTGTACTGCGGCTCGACCGTCCAGTCCTCGAGCGTCTTGAGCTCCATCGGTGAGCGATCGGTGCTCTGCAAGACGTAGCGATAGATCAGCCCCGACGGCGCCGACAGTGGCGATACCGAGGGCGTCACGCCGCTGGGCAGGCTCAGGTCGCCGAGTCGATTGAATACCTCCTGGCGAGCGAAGTTGTTGTCCGTGCCCGTCTCGTAAGTGAGGATCACGTCGGACAAGCCGTAGAGCGAAATCGAGCGTGTCGTGGTGGTCTTGGGCACGCCGTTCATGCCCAGCTCGACCGGCACGGTGATCAGCCGCTCCACCTCCTCGGCGGTGTGCCCTGGCCACTGCGTGATGATTTCCACGATGGGCGGCGAGAGGTCGGGATACGCATCCACCGGCAAACGCCGCAGCGAATGGGCGCCCGCTCCCGTCAACAGCAGCGTCATCAGGATCACGAGAAACGGCTGGCCCAGCGACGCGGACACGATCCGGTTCATCATCGACGTCGTTCGCGACGGCGACACGGCGGGAGGAAGTTGGTCGCTCATTGGTTTTGCATGAACTGCACGAAGATGCCGCCATCCACCACGACCTGCTCGCCCGCCTTCAGGCCGGCGGGAATATCGAACTGGTCGCCGGTGCGATGCCCCAGGGTCACGGATCGCCGTGCGTAGCTGCCGTCAGGCTGGGCCACGTAGACAAACGGCAGGTTTTCATCGTCGCGCAGCAGTGCCGACACCGGCACGAGCAAGCCGCTGGTGGGCTGACGCGAGTGGATTTGCACGGCGACGTAGGCCTGCTTCTTCAGCGCGCCTTGCGGGTTGTCGACGACCACGCGCGCGGGCACCAGCCGCGTGTCCGAATTCACCAGCGCCGAGATTTTGGTGACTGTGCCCGTCAGGTGCTTCGGGTCAACGCCGGTGCTCACGTCGGCGGGATCGCCCACGTTCACCGAGGCGACGTCGGAATTGGCGACCTGCGCCATCACCCATACGCGCGACATATCTGCCACCGTGAAACACGGCGTAGTGCCGGCCTGAAGCAGCTGGCCGGGCGAGATCTGCCGATCCACCACGGTGCCGGCGATCGGTGAGCGGATCACGCCGCCGACAGGCGCGATGGATTGGCCCTGCTCGACGGCCTTGATGACCTTCGGGTCGACATTGAGCGCAACCAGCGCTTTCAAGGCAGCGTCCGCATCCGCGTCGGCATTGGCGGCATCGGCCTGCGCCTGATCTTCTTCGCGCTTGGCGACACCTTGATGGTCGACCAGGTCTTTTTCCAGGTCGGCGAGGCGGCGCGCTGTGTGCGCGGTCGTCAGCGCCTTGCGATACGCCGTGATCGCCGCGGCGAAATCCGGCGAATCCACCAGGGCGAGCGGATCACCTTTGTTGACGTGATCACCGATGTCGACCAGCAGCCGTGTGACTGGACCGGAGAACGGCGCGAGCACGGCCGTGGCCTGCTCGTTGTTGAAATCCACCGAACCGGTGGCTTCGATCGTTCGCTGATATTGGGATCGCTCGACGCTGGCGAGGCGGACGTGTTTGCGCTGATCCGGCGTCAGGGTGACATTGGTGGGCGTGATCGAGGCCGCCGGTGCGCCGTCATCCGTCTTGCTGGAACAACCAGAGGCCAGCCCACTAGCCGCGAGCAGCAGGGCGATGGTGGAGAGGCGAGCGCATGCTGTCCCGCGCCACGGTGATGGCGCTCCCCGAAACGCATTATTTTTCATTTCTGTCCTGGGCTAGATCCGCGCGATTCCACCAGCCGCCACCGAGCGCCTGAAACAGCGCCGCCGTGTCGGCATAGCGATTGGCCTGGGCTTGCACCAGATTGATTCGCGCCTGCTGATAGGTCTGTTCTGCATTCAACAACGACAGATAGTCCGCGTAGCCGGCCTTCCATTGGCGCTGCGACAAGTCCAGCGTGCGCTTGGCGGCTTGCTCGGCCGCCGCCGCCGCCTTCAGTCCCGCTGCATCCTGGTCCAGTGCCACCAGCGAGTCGGCGACGTTCTGGAAGGCGGTCATCACCGTGCTGCGGTATTGCTCGGCTGCCTGCACGTAGGCTGCCTTGGCGGCGCGCTCCTGGTGCAACAAGGTGCCGCCCTGGAAGATCGGCGCCGTGATATCCGCGCCAATGCCCCAGAAACCGGTGCCCGACTTGAACAATTGATTCATCGCCAGTGCGGTGCTGCCGGTGTTGGCGCTCAACACGATATTGGGCAGGCGGTTGGCAGTGGCGACGCCGATCTGCGCACTGGCTGCATGCATGTTGGCCTCGGCCTGGAGCACGTCGGGGCGCTGCGCCACGAGCGTCGAGGGCAGGCTCACCGGAAGCTCCTGCGGCAACTGCAGCTTGGCCAGATCGAAAGACTGCTCCGATGCCTGACTCGGGAACTGGCCCACCAGCACGGCGAGCAGATCACGCTGCTGCGCCAGCTGCTTGAGCAGCGGCGGCAGCGTGGCGTTGGTTTGCGCCAGCTGCGATTCCTGCGCGGCCAGATCCAGTCCGCTGGCGTAACCCTTGGCGGATTGATCGCGCAGGATCTGCACCATATGCGTATTGATCTCCACCAGCTCGCGCGTCGCATCCACCTGCGCCTGCAGCGCAGCGAGCTGCACGGCGGCGGCCACCACATTGGTGCTCAAGGTGATCTGCGTGGCAATCATCTGGAAGCGGACTGCTTGTTCCTGCGCCTGTACCGATTCCACGGTTCGGCGATTCAGGCCGAAAATATCGGGCGCATAAGCGACGCTGACCTGCGGGGTGAACAGGTTGTATTGGAAGGTGTCCGAGTTGGGCGTCGGCGAGATGGTGCCTGACTGCCGCTGGCGGCTGGCCGAGAAGCTCGCGGCCACGCTGGGGTAGTAGCTGCCGCGTTGCGCCAGCACATTTTCCCTGGCCACCGACAACGCCGCTTGCGCCGCCTTCAGGTCGTGGTTGTTGGCCAGGGACTGCTCAATCAATTCGTTGAGCGCCTTGGAGTGGAACAGCGTCCACCAATCCCCGGGGATATCGCCGCCCGTCGCAAAGCGCTGTGCCTCGCCGCCAGCCACATGCTCGGTCGCGACCGTGCTGGCGACCGGATGGCTGGTGTATTCGCTTACCTCGGGCGCGGCGGGCCGCTTGAAGTCGGGCCCGACGGCGCAACCGGCCATCAGCGATGAGACCACCATCGCGACCAGGCACCGACGGCGTAGCTGCCAATGAGCGAACCCCGAAACAGGCATAGCCAGATCAACTCTCCCCAGCGGATTCAGCGACCCGGGCGAAAGCGGACGCCCGGCGCTGCCATGAACGCCTGCGCCAAGCCATGCTTCGTGCCCTCCCCGCGCGGAGATATAGCACAGGCGTGACGAACATCCTCAGGCCACTGGCCGAAAGTTTTCGCGATTGGCTGGTACGCATACCAGCCCAGGGTCGACGCACCCTGCCCAGCCTGCCAGGCACCGATGTCGCGACGAAACGCCGTCATGGCCGCCCGGATGCGTGAGCGACTCGAAACCTCTGCCGCGCGCTAGTCGATGGCACGTTTGGCGATGGCTGCGACAAATTCGTCCAGATCGGTGGTGCCAGTGTTGCTGAGGATCACGATGGTGATGTTTTGGTCTCGTACGTGAAACAGCTGGGTCTGAGCCCCCATGATGCGCCCGGGACGCTTCATGACCGGATGTGCCTTTCCGTTGACCTTGGTCTCGTACGACCATACGCCGAAGGCGTAATCGTCGAGGCCTGGCTTCAACATGGCGTCGAGCGTGGTTTGTTTGATCAGCTTCAGTCCGAACAATGCGTTGGTAAACGCGAGCAGGTCATCGGCTGTGGAATACATGGCCCCCGCCGCATACCAGTTTTCCGGATACACGGGTAAATCATTGGCCAGCATCTTCAGGTCATCGCGATAGAAATACGTATCGGCCAGCCCATCGACAATTTCCGATTGACGCAGCATGCCGGTGTTCTTCAATTGCAAAGGCTGCAAGATGCGCGTCTTCAGTACCTGGTCAAAAGGTTGACCCTCGATGTGCTCGATGATCTTGCCAAGCACAATGTAGTCGGCATTGTTGTAGTCGAATACTTTGCCCGGGACATTGACCAATGCGCTGCTGCAGAACTTGCTCAGCAGCTGATCGCTCGTATAGGGCGTTTGATACACCGGCAGACCGTGTGCAATGGCGTCGGCAGCGTCCTTGACGTTGTCGATATTGGGCAAGCCCGAGGTGTGATCAAGCAGCTGATGAATGGTCACCTGATCCGCGGCCGGCCCCGTGTAGTCAGGCAAATAGGCCTTGAATGGGCGATCCAGGTCGAGCTTGCCTTGCTCGTAGAGCTGCATGATCAACACCGAGGTAAACAGCTTGGTGATGGACGCTATCTTGAATCGCGTCTGCCTGGCGTTGGGTACCTTGAGCGCGATATTGGCCAGGCCAAAACTCTGCACAAGCAATGGCTGGCCGGGCTTCTGTACCAGGATTTCGCCATTGAACCGGTGCGCTTGCGCATACGTGTCGATGAAGGTGGCAAGTCCTTCTGACTGAGCTCGCGCAAGCGGCGCAAACAGCAGCGCAAAGATCAGAATGATCTGTTTCACGGGCTGCTCCGGGCGGATGCGGTGGAGCATCTATACGCGCTACTCCGTTGGGCAGCATGGGCAGGAAGTCATTCAGCGGCGAAAACCGCCTGACCTTGCCAGCGGACGTGCCGGCGATATTGCATCGGAACGCCCCGCTTCGGCGTAGAGACAGACACCCACGGCTCCACGAGCCCGCCAGGCTTTGGCCCTATCGCGTCAGGCGCCAGATCACGACACCGGCAACGATGGCTGGCAGTGCAAAAACCACCACCAGCATCGGCAGCTCGTCACGCACTGAATAACCGGCCTTGGTCACGCCCACCCACAAATTGACGACAGACAGAACCAGCCAGAGCGGAAGGAAGGCCTTCGCTGCCATGGGCAGTGCGGTGGGGCCACTGCCCCATAGATGTCCAAAGAGTAGAAACAACCCGAGCAGAACGATTCCGCCACCAATCACCCATACCGTGTGCATGTCGTCAGACTCCCTTATGTTGGCCAACTTCCCGCGCGCGTCATTTCCCGCCATTTTGGAACGTTCACGCCGATCACAATGAGCCACAGGCATAGCAATAGCTCCGCGGCAAATCCTAGCGCCTTCAGATAAGGAGACAGCGGACTGGCGAGCGGCGTCAGGAAAATCAGCCAGCCCAGACCGGCGAGCATCAAGAGCACGCCGAGAGCCCGCGGCAGGAAGGTCGACCTGGCGATGAGATAGCCGATCAGCAGGCAATAGGGACCAAAAAATGCCAGCGGCAGGACACCGCGGAAGGCAGGATCAAAGACACCTGTCACTTCGATGGCACACCCCGCCAGGCTGAAGAGCGCTGCAATCAGCGAGAGGCGCGCACTGACCGGCTTGAACATGCGGTAGAAGAGCAGCGTCACGGCAACATAGAGGCCGTAGGCCACCAGCGTGACGACGTCATAGGCCACCAGTCGCCCCCGACCAACCACCACCTCGGCGGCTATGGCCGTCACGAAGTAGAGCAAATAGACCAAGCCGGTCATCCTGGCCCAGAGACGCGGCGAAGCTTCTGCGATCCGATCCGACATGCCTGCTACCTCGCTTGGCTCAGGGTGGCGCTTTGGCCGCGTCGTTGAGCAGTGCATCCAGATCGCTGCGCTCCAAGAGGCGACCAGCAAGCACCACCGCGCGAATGCGCTGAGTATTGCCGATGTCCTTGGTGGGATCCGCATCGAGCAACACCAGGTCGGCTTGCTTGCCGACGGCCACCGATCCACTTCTGTCCTGGATATGCAAAAACCGGGCAGGTTCCAGCGTCGCCGTGCGCAGCGCCTCGATCGGCGCAAGCCCCGACGCGACCAGCAACTGCAATTCCTCATGGAGGGAGTAGCCCGGATAGACGCCCGGCATGGGCGCGTCCGTGCCCGCCATGATGGGGACACCAGCCCGGTGCAACATGGACACGATGTTGTGCGCAATCGGCCAGCGCCGGGCAGCCAGGCTCGCATCCTCTTTCGTGTATTGCGCCAGGAAACGTTGCCAACGCCGTTGCTCATCGGGGCGAAGGAGCCGCCAGCGGTAGTCGTCGTTGGGTTGGGCGTGGCGAGCAAGTTCATCTTCGTCTGCAAGCACCAACGTCGGAACCTGCACCTGGCCGGTGGCAGCCAGCGCCCTGGCCATGCGCCCGCACACGCCCTGATCAAACGTACCGAGAATTTCCGCTTCCTGCGCACTGGCGCGAGACATCAGCGCATCGCCCTGGAGACCTTGGCGCTCAGCCAGGATTTTCGCCTCGGCGGATGAGCACGCCTCATAGACCTGGGTCAGATGCTCGCCGGTGCGCTGTCCGGCGTTGGCGGCGTCCAACAGCGAGATGCTTGCGGGTACATGCCCAACCACCGGCAGCGAGCGCGCGTTCGCTTCTGTCAGGATGGCGCGCCAATGCGTGGCGGGCACCTCGGAGAAGACCTTGATGAAATCGGCGCCGGCATCGACGGCGGCATCCACATCAGCCTTCGCGCCATCGGGCGACTTGCCGTACACCGAAATACCCGCCGCAACGATATGAGGTGCGACGAGTTGGCCGCTGTCCACAGCAGCGCGCCAGCGCTTCACCAACTGCATCGACGCCGCATCGGAGCGCATGTCCCGCACGCCAGTCACGCCATTGGCGATGTACATGCGAAACGACCAGTCGTTCGGCGGGCGGTGCGAGGAGAGATTGAACAGATGGACATGCATGTCCATCAGACCAGGCATCAAAAAGCGTCCACGACCGTCGACACGCTGGATCGAATCACCAACGGGCACCGAGCCCTTCGCATCGATGGAAGCAATGCGTCCATCCTTGACGACCACCGTTCTCGGGCCGACGGTGCGGCCGCCTTCAACGTCGACGATCGTCACATCGGTGATGACCACGGTTCGATGGTCGGATTCGGGCACAGCCCGCGCGGCCACCGCCATCAGCGACATGGCAAGCACGCCAAGGATCTTCAGCGACAACATCCAATGGCGGGATTGAGTGTGCATGGGAAATAGATAGGTCAACGTAGAGTTTGCCTGGATTCCAACGCGACACCCTGTGCCCGATGGTGGAACTTGAACTGACCCTGTTCGCGTCGCCCGAACTATTTGTCGGGTGCCTGCACGCTATAACCATCGGCTTGAAGCGCGCCCAGGTAGCCATCTGCCGCAAGCAGCTCATGCATCGGCAGTACCGCAAAGGTCTGCTTGTTTTTATCGAGCGCACGCTCTGCGCTGTCGATCCAGCTCTTCCTGACCTGGCCTTCCATATCGTTGATACCCAGCGTCGTGGCGAATTGCGATCCGTCCAGCGTCGAAAGACAGGAGTCCTGCTGTACTTGCGACAAGATGGACCGCAGCGTGTCGATGTCCCCGGTCGCCCACGCATTCGCACGCGCCACGGTCTGGGCCAGCCCATGATCCAGCGCGTCCAACACCAGGCCCAGACACTGCTGATCATCCATCGGCTTGTCACTCAACGACCGTACCGCCTCGCTCGGATCTTGAAGCACCAGTTGATAGGACGTATTGACGCCAGCAACGCCAGCGTGGGCAGCGGCCTTGTAGATCATCTTCTCCAGGCCGTCTTCATCGACCAGGCCGTAGTGCCTGAGGGCGGCCTCATAGAGTTCGCGACCGGCAAGAATGGGCCGCATGCTCTCCACGCGGCGGTCGTCGCCGAGATATCTGGCTTTCAGCAGCAGCCAGCGTTGATAAAGCTGCGGCGTGAGTACGTCCAGCAGGCTCTGCTGCCCGGGATTTTTTCTCAGTTCCCGGAGCGACGGCATCATCGTGCTGTGAAAGAAACTCGTACGCACGCCGATCTCGAGGCTCGGCAACTTCAATACCGCTTGCGAGGCGGCAATGCGGCTTTCGACTTCCGCGGATTTCCACTGCATGTTTTTCGGCACCGGCGAGGTAAGGCCGAGCACCCACATGACATGGCCGGCCTTGCTCACCTTCCACAGGGCGGGTCCGGGCAGGATGCCGCTCACCACCACGGGTGCCAGCGTGGGCACCGCGCTCGATACCGGCACTGACTGCGCGTAGGCCAAGCCATTCAGGCAGGCTAGCAAGGCGGTGCCCAGAGCGCCGAGGGTGGATCGTTTCCGATTCGTCCACCGAAAAAAGCTGAGTCCCCTGAGCAGCATGGCAATCTCTCTGCGCGAGCAACTTTGCCCGCCACTATACGCATGAGCCAGCGCAACGTCGTCATGGCGTCGGCCGATGGTCGCAAGCGGACTTTCGGCTTCGTACTTCTATCCAGGCATGGTCGGCGTGCCATACGGTCTAGACGTCTGCTATGGGCGATCCATGTGAGGCGAGCGGGAATCCACTACCTCCGCTGAAAAATTCATTTTGTGTCGTCAGATGACACCGGGTCGCCCGCAAGCTGCCAGCACCTGCCTGGTTCACTTGAGCAATGCCGACTTCTTGTTCGAGAGAAGCGTGGAACTCGCCACGTAGTCGACCAGTGCTTTATCCAGCCCGTTGGCCGCGATTTCCTCACTCAGCCGGTGTGCGGAAGCGCGCTGAAGGCTATTCAACGATCGGGCGATATCGTCGCGCTGCCCGCCCACCTTGGTTTGCACCTCGTTGTCGAGTCGACACGCTGTGTCCGCCAGGGCGTACGCAATCACATCGTCAGACAGCACACCCGAACCGACGTGGTACATGACGGCGAGATTGAACAGGGCCGCCGCATTTCCCTTCTCTGCCGATCGCCGGAAAAGTGTCGCGGCGAGTGCATCGTCCCTGGGAGCCCCCTCTCCGTTTCCGTACATCATGCCCAGACTGTTGAGCGCGTTGCGGTCTCCTTGGCCTGCTGCCTGACTATAGAGGTCCTTGGCTTTGGCGTAGTCCCGAGGGACGCCGTTGCCCTCGCGATACAGGTCGCCCAGGCCAGACTCGGCCTGCGCGTCGCCCGCTGCGGCTGCCATGCCATACCAGTGCAAGGCTTCCGCAAAGTCCTGTGCCACGTCATCGCCATTTGCATAGATGCGGCCGAGGCCTCGTTGCGCCTGGACGTTGCCTTTCAAGGCTGATTGCTTGCGCATGGAGACCCCACGGTTGACGTCGCGCGGTACGCCATCGCCTATCTGGTACATCACGCCAAGGTTGTTGAGCGCCATATCGTTGCCTTGGGCGGCGGCTTCCCCGTACCAATGCACCGCTTGCTCCTTGTCCTGGGTTACGCCTCTTCCATCGTCGTACATAAGTCCAAGGTTGTATTCGGCCAGGTCGTAGCCTTGCTTGGCCGAGCTCGAGTACAGCGCCGCCGCCTTTTCCTGGTCCTGCGGCACGATCCTGCCGTGCTCGTACATGCGTCCAAGGTTGTACTCAGCCCTGGCGTTGCCCATGTCCGATGCCTTTTGATAAAGAGCCACCGCGCGCGGCAGATCACCTGGGATACCTTCAAGCTCGGCGGCAAGGCTATTGATGCCGTCCGGGTAACCTTGTGCCGCGGACTGTTCGAAGAGTTTCATCGCGATCTCTTCGCTGGCTTGGACGCCCTGCCCGTAGATGTACATTCGGCCCAATCGTTGTTGCGCTTCAGCGTTGCCGCTTTTTGCCAACGGCTCAAAGGCCGCCCTGGCCGCAGCGAAATCCCCTGCCTCCAGCGCTCGCCGACCTTGATCCAGCTGATTCGACGCCGAGCAGGACCCAAGCAGCACAACTGCCGCAGCCATCCACATGCGAAGCGAAAGCCTTTCCATTTTTCCCCTTGAGGCCGGTTCATCCGGCCGATTACGTCATGGGACGTTCAATGTACCGAACCGACCTAAGAAGAAGCAGGACCAGTTTCTGGATGGCATTCGATCCAGGAACTTAACCTGAGCCCGTTCGCCCAGACTCAACGAGACAGCACAGATCTGGGCTGTGGTTCGAGAACCGAACCATCCATGAGTACCCAACAATCCATGGTCGGCCATTGGCCTGTCATCGGACCATTTGAAGTGAGCTCGTAGGAGATGGTCCACGCCCAACCATCCAGCACCTTTTGTAGCTTTGCTCTATCTAATGACCAGTAGGCCGCAGTCGATGTACTTAGAACAGTTAGATCTACCTGGCCCGGGGGTATCTTGACGATGCATTCTTTGCTTCTAGCTATCGCATCGGCGCGGGATAGAGGCGGATCAGGCGCCACAGCCGGGTTCCATTTCGGAGCCCGACCAACCATAGCGGCTGTAATGATGTACTCGTACTTATAAAACCCATCCCAGCGTGCATAGGTGGGATAGACCGCGAGCTCGTCGTCCCCCATGGCTGCGCATGAAGCGGATGAAAGAACACACCCCAGAGCGAACCCGAGCGCGGCGTTTCCAGGAAACCGCCAGTGGTGCGCCAGGCGAAGTACCAGTCGATTGCCTGTTTCCATGGATGCTGTCATTGGCCGAAATCCTTTCCAGCAAGAAAGTGTCCGCTTTGGGTTGCGGATTCAGCCGGTGGTTGCAACACACTGAAGACTGCGCGAGCAGCAGGAGTGTTGCAACCACCGGCTGAATCCGCAACCCAAAGCGGACACTCAAAATTCCGCAGTCGTCCAGTTCGACGCGTACACAGTGAGCTTGAAGAAGATATACGTCATCACCGTCCACCCTGCGAGTTGTCCAATCAGAGTAACAATAAAGTTTATGGGCTCTTTGGCAGCATAAATCTCCCGCGCCCCTATTCCAACGCTCCCAACGATGAAGCCGCTCAGGGCGTTTCGGATATGCCCAAACACGATCATCAAGGAACCCGTCGCAAGCGGAAAAGCAGCGATGAACCTGCATATGCTCAGCACCGTGGACCTGGCTTCCACCAAGTGAAACCGAGTCAGCACCCAGTAAAGCACTCCCATCAGGAAGAAGTTGCCGAACATCACGCACGACACGACCAGGAAGAATTTCTTGCCCACGCCCCGTCGCGGTTCCGCAAGGTCCCCATCTTCGTAGACGACTAGCGGATCAGGTGAGTCGTGCGAGGTTTTCGCATAAGCCTTGCCACAAGAAGGACACTGCCATTCAGGGGCAGAAGAGCCCGGGCCCCTTTGATGGCCACAGGCCCGACATACGGTCTCCATTCCCTCTCCATCCATAGATTTACCTTATTGAGAGAAAGCTGGGGTCAGAGTGCACTTCTCCCGACCGCTTGCATGGAAAGTCCACTCTGACCCCAGTTTTGCCTTCGTAATCTGCATGACACACGCTGACACAATCAATTCAGCGCTATGTTGCAGCCCCGGGGCCACAGCCCGCAGCCCCGGTCTGCTCGTTCTACCTGCGTTTAGTGGATAGCGGTATAGCTGGCCGGAATCCAGGTATAGCTGTTATTGCCGGTAGCGCGGATGTGGCCCACGCCGGGGAACGACAAGTGGGCGCCGGCGATCCAGTACCCTTGCTTGGCAGCGTCGGCCAACAGCTTCAGACGGGCTGCCTCGGCAGATTTGTTGTCCGCATCGAAATGAATGGTGACGGTGGGTTGGGCAAATTGCACCGCGCCCACGTGAATCACATCGCCCCAGGCCAGCAGCTTCTGGCCTTCGCTCTCGATCATGTAACCCGCGTGTCCCGGTGTGTGGCCGGGCAGGGGCACGGACTTGATGCCAGGCAACAACTCCGCAGCGCCATCAAACGGCTTGTACCTGCCGGAATCCACATATGGCTTGAGTGCGGCCTGGGCACCTTGGAAGAAGCCCTTGTCATCCTTCCCGGCCTTATCCAGGTTGGCCTGGCTCAGCCAGAAATCGCCTTCGCGTTTGTCGGCGCGCACGAGCGCGTTGGGGAACACGGCCTTGCCGTTGGCCACCAGGCCGCCAATGTGATCCGGGTGCATGTGGGTGATGTAGATTTCATCCACCTGCTCAGGGGTGTAGCCCGAAGCCTTCAGCGCATCGACCATCTTGCCCAGGTTGGGGCCAAACAGTGCGCCTGCGCCGGTATCGATCAGTACGAGTTTGTCGCCGGTATTGATCAGAAAGGCGTTGAAGTTCATCTCGTAGGGCATGCTGATGTAGTTCGCCGCGAGAGCCTTCTTCACCTGCTCAGGCGTAGTCTGTGTCAGCAACTGGTCGACGGGCAACGCCGTCGTGCCATCGGAGAGCGCGGTGACTTCGAATTTTCCGAGCATGAAACGGTAGTACGCCGCACCGGACTTCCTGATCTGCGGCGCCGCCGCCTGCGCCTGCTGCACTGGCGCTGCCACGGCACCCAAGCCAAGGATCACGGCCATTGCAAGGCCGGCACGCATCAACACACCCGAAGATTTCATTATCGTGACCTTATTGTTTGCAGGAGAGCAACATGGGTACCTCGCGGCGTTGCACCGTCGAGGCAGGGAGAAAATCGAGGTTTCACATTCTGGACTGGATGGTCCACAATGCACCCACACGCTGTCAAGGTGATGACGTCATGCCAAAAACCATGTCCCGCGCTGGCCGACCTCGATCGTTCGATCAACAGGTGGCTCTAGGTGACGCCCTGGGCGTGTTCTGGCGCAAAGGCTACGAGGCCACTTCGCTGGATGACCTCACCGAGGCAACCCAACTCAGCCGATCAAGTTTTTACGCAGCGTTTGGCTCAAAGCGTGAGCTGCTCCTGCATGCCTATCGGCGCTATGCCGATGCTTTCTACGCCGACATGAAGGCACTGGCGGATGAGCACGAGGATACCGACGACGCCTTGCGCGCCATGGTAAGAGCCCTGGTGGACACCCGGCCTGATGATCGTGGTTGCTTTTGCGTGAATGCCATCGTGGAGCTAGCCCCCAGCGACCCGGAGCTGGCTGAACTCGGGCGCGCGCATATCCAGCGTATGTGCGCACTGCTGGAAGAACTCATCACGCAACGCGGCACCCGGCGGCCAATGGCGCGTGCCCAAGCGGCGACGCTGATGACATTGACTATGGGCAGCGCGGTGTTTCGCAAAGCCAGTGTCGCCGAGGACACCCTCAAATGGGTGCAAAAGCAGGCCCTTGGTTTGCTTGACCTTACTTAAGCCGGACGCACTCGTCCGATGAACTGACTCGTCTTTACCCTTGGTATGGCAAATACGAGATTAGCGATATTTCGACATTTGAACGCTCTGGACGAACGGTTTTCGAGGCTGTCCGAGTATTGCGGCAGGTCGTCGAGTGCAGTGCCTATGGTGTATCTTTTTTTTCTATGGCAACGAAGTATCCAGTTTGCTTCTCGACATACTGTATCGCCTGGATGAGATCCCTTATTGAATAGATGGGGTCGCAGCACACGTCGCCAGCAACGGCCAGAACCATCGTCAAATTTGAGCCGAGCCAGATCCATCCAGCCATGCTCCCTCCGATGCTCGCGCCAGATTCGCCTTCGCGTATCCGTTTCGGGTCGGAAGCGAATCTGACGCACCGCCTGATTTCTGGTTGTACCTGACTCCGCTTCGAGTCCAGAGCGGAGGTTTCCCCAACGCTCGTCAGTACTCGTGAAACCCATCAAATCGGGTCGTCGATCGACTTGGCGAGCTCAGTGAAAAGTTTTGGGCCGGTCTCGGTCATGTGCCAGCAGTCTTCCAGGCGGATGCCGAATTCGCCGGGAATGTAGAGCCCCGGCTCGTCGGAGAAGCACATGCCCGCCGCCAGCGGCGTGGCGTCGCCATGCACGAGGTAGGGCGACTCGTGGCCGTCCAGGCCGATGCCGTGGCCGGTGCGATGCGGAAGGCCGGGAAGCTTGTAGCCGGGGCCCCAGCCTTCCTTTTCGTAGTAGGCGCGCACGGCATCGTCGATGGCGCCCACCGGGGAGCCCAGCTTGGCGGTGGCCAGCGCAATCTCCTGGCCGCGCTTGACGGTATCCCAGACCTTGCGCTGTTTCGCGGTCGGCTTGCCCATCACCCAGGTGCGCGAGATGTCCGATTGATAGCCGTGCACGGCGCAGCCCACATCCATCAGGATGACCGAACCCTCGTGCAGGGTCTGCGGCTGGCGCGAGCCGTGCGGATAGGCGCTGGCCTCGTTGATCAACACCAGGGCAAATTCCGGCGCGCCGCCCAGGGCCTCGGTGGCGGCGTTCATCATGGTGGCGATCTCGTCGGGGCGCATGCCGGCGCGAACGTGGCCATGGACGTAGCGCAGCGCGGCCAGGGTGACGTCGTTGGCGGTTTGCATCAGCGCGAGTTCGGCCGGGGATTTGATCAGGCGCACGGCCCTCACCAGCGCGTCGCCGGAAACCACGGTGTAAGCGCCGGCGCTTGCGTCGCGCACACCATCGACGATGAACAGTCGCGTGGTGGCTTCGAAGGCAATCGGGCCGGAGGTCACGCCGCGGTCGCGCAGTGCGCCGACCAGGCGGGCAAACGGACTTTCATGCTCGTTCCACGGCCGCACATCGTCGCCCACGGCCAGGGTCTCGCGGATCGAGGGCTCTTCGAAGGCCGGGGTCACGACGACGATGTCGCCCCGGGCCGGAATCACCGCAGCCGTCGTACGCTCCGAGCGATGCCACTGGATGCCGGTGAAGTAGTCCAGGCTCGAGCCCGACTCCAGGATCAAGGCGCCGATCTTCTGCTCGACCATCAGCTTTTGCAGCCTGGCGATGCGTGAGCGTCGCTCCTCAACTGTAATTGGCTTGGCGCCGCCGGTGATGGACGTCAATCCGGCCAGCCCGGTGGGGGCGGCTTGCGCGGCAGGCGCGGCCTGCGCCGAGCGGCCGGCCAGCATAAGGGTGGACGCAGCAGCGGTGGCGGCTACAGCTCCTGTGAGAAAGTCGCGACGACGCATGAAAACTCCGGACCGATACCAAGGATGCCTCGCAGTATGAGGCCGGAGTTGGCGACGCGACTACTGTCCGGCGTGGTGTCAGATAGCATTTGCGCCATCACCACGACCTGGTTCACCATGCGGCGTTGCTCTACGCCTGCGCTCTACGCCATGCCCCTCGCGCAGGCTCGCGCCGCAAGAGCCTGACGCGCATCGTCGCCCGCCGTGAGCATTGCGTATGAACGCGCATCGATGTCATGCGTTCGCGACGGATCGAATTCGGACGTCCATCTCGTTTCATCCAGTGGCTGATGGCCGACTGTCATGGGAGCGATGTCGCATCTGTCGGTCATGCCCCATGCATACGGGCAGCGAGCCGCTCGTTGCCGGCCAGAGGCCCGGCAGTCATCCCATCCCTGCCGCTGTCGACGCGGCGCGTTTAGGTGTTTTTACCTACCTCGTATCGGTAGTACCACAGAGGCGACGTTCGCCTGCCTATGGTTGGATAGCGGCGTTCTGCACCCACGAGCCGTGCAGCAAGATGGTTTCCGACTGGAGGCATGGTCATGTCCAGAGCACTTCCACTTTTCTCGGTGACTCTGGTGTTGTTGGGCGCAGGAGGCCTGGCGCACGCCTGTCCGTCGACCGATGCTCAAGCGGGATCGCCTCAAGTCCCGGCCCCTGCTCACGCCAGTGAACTGAAGGGCACGCCTGAGGGCACGATGATGACCAAGGAGTATGTCCAGGCCATCGGTCGCATGGCGTACATCTGGGGTTGGCCGCTGGTCAACAACTACAACCGGTCGCTCGCGCTGGCCAAGCTTCCCGGACCCGGCCGCAATGGCGGCATCCTCCCCGTGTCGCCTCCGGGCGCCATCAGCATGCTGACCGACTATCTCAAGGCGGATCAGAAGTTCATCACCTGCCCGAACCAGGACACCGTCTACGGCTCGGGGTATCAGCATCTCGATACGCTGCCGGTCGTCGTTCAAGTGCCCGATTTTGGCGACCGCTTCTATGTCTACCAGATCGCCGATGCGCGAACCGACTCTTTCTGTACGATCGGCAAACAATACGGCACCAAGCCTGGCTTCTATTTGCTGGCAGGCCCCAACTGGAAAGGCCAGGTACCCAAGGGCATCACCGGAGTTTGCCGGTCAACCACGGATCTGGCGGTCGTATTGCCGCGCGCCTTTATGGACGACACGCCCGAGGATAAAGCGGCCATACAGAAAACGCTGAGCCAGATCATGGTCTATCCGCTGGACAAGTTCGACGGCAAGATGAAAACCATCGACTGGCACAAGACGCCCGATTACCCCGCGCCGCCAAGCAGCGGAGCGGGCGAAATCCAGTGGGTCGTTCCGGAGAAGTTCTTCGACGAGCTGCCTGTCGTGATGAAGCAGATTCCCCCGCAACCGGGTGAGGAGTCACTGTACGCCTCGATCCAGTCGGTGCTGGATGCCGCCGCCAAAGATCCGCAGCTCAAGCAGGCGCTGGTGCAGACCGCCGTGGCCTCAGAGAAGGAAATCATTGCGCCGCTGTTCGAGTTCCGTAACAACGGTCGTCCAGTGGGCAACGGCTGGACCTCGCCGCCCAATGGCGCCAACTGGGGCGTGGATTATCTGTCGCGCACCGCAACGGCCAAGTCGAACATGTACGACAACGCGCCGCAGGAAACGCGATACATCTACACCGATTTCGACGCCAAGGGCATCAGGCTCAATGGCGCAGGCAACCATGCGTATACGATCACCTTCCCCAAGGGCCAGACGCCGCCGGTAAAAGGGTTCTGGTCGTTGACGATGTACAACAAGCACCACTTGTTCGAGCCCAATGCGCTCAATCGCTATTCCCTGGGCACCAAGAGCCGGGACCTCAAGACCAATGCCGATGGATCGCTCACCCTCTATGTCCAGCACGCCTCTCCCGGCAAGGACAAAGAGAGCAATTGGCTGCCCGCCCCGGCGGATGACTTCTCGCTCTACATCCGCGCCTATTGGCCCGACGCCGCCATCACCAATGGCACGTGGAAGCCGCCCTCGGTGTTGAAGACGCCCTAGCCGCCAGCCTCACAGCTCCTTCAAGGCCGGCGGAAAGTAGCTGCGATCAGCCACAGCACCCTTGGGTCGATAGAAGCGGAAGGTCAGGCTGTAGCCTGTTCCCTTCGGCGTGGGGATCCAGTTGCCATCGGGTGCGCCGCTTGGCTTGGCGGCGCCAAAATACAATGTCAGTGAGCCATCCTTGCCGTAGCTCAGCTTGGAAAAATTGCTCAGCAGATAGCGTTTGAGTGGATTGGGAAGAACACGGCGATGGCCCGAATCCACCGCAATGACTGACCAGAAGTACGTCGCGTAGAGCGTCGGCAGCTGCTCCTTCTCAAAGCGCAACGCGTAGGAGTGATCGCCATTGAGCGGCTTGCCCGAAGGATCGATAAAGGCCTTGTAGTAAATCACCTCTTCATAGCTGTTGGCCCAGATGCCGCCAAGGTTGACTAAGGTACGCAGCAACCAGTTGCTGCCATACACACCGATCGTTGTGGGCAGCGCCCAGCCATCTTTTACCGTGCCATCGCCGAGCGTTGGCGAGGCCTTGTAGATCGCAGGAATCGCTTGCTGGCGAATCACCTGATCGACATGCTGACGCACGCTCGCATCCTTGATCGCCCTGGCAACGGCGCGCGTACTCGCCTGTAGCCTGTCCATGCCCGGGTTGATATCGGCGGCGCTATCCAGCGCCACGGTGGCCGAGTCGAATGCTTCTACGCCTGGCAACTTTTCGATGTCGAACCTGACCGTCTTTGGCACCTCGGGCGCGGCAGGGTGACCGCTGGTGCGGATGTTGAACTTCTTCTGCAGCACCACGGCCTCGTCCGGCGTTGCTCCCAGTTCAACGCGGGAAAGCACGCGCAGCACTTTGGCGGACACATCCACACGCTGCGTCGTTGACGGCAGCTGGACCACGGCGCCCTTCAGGCACACGGCAAACTCACCATCAGGACGCTGCGGATAAACGCGTTCATTGATGTTCGCCAGGGTCTCACCCCAGCCGTTGAGGAACTGCACGGTGTAGTAGCGGTCTTTCACCTTCGGCACCGTGATCAAGGCGCAGCTCTTCTCATCGATGGCCACCCAGGCTTCCGAATAAGCGACATCAAGATTGGGGTTGGGCCAGTCCACCTCACCCACCTTGCGGTGGACGAGTTGGTTCCACTGAAAGCCGTTGCTGAAGTCCGCCTGCTCCTGGTTGAGCACCAGCAGTCGACTGAGCAGATAGATATAGCTATCGCTGATGTCCTGGTCGTTCGGCACGGGCGTTGGCGTCTGCCCATGGGCCATTGCGGCAACGAACGCCGCCAGAGCAACACTCAGGTACCGCGCATAAGCTTTCATGACCGTTCCCCATTGGCACCGCAACAGCGTGCACTGTCCCGGCCGGTCATTTCGACAGCAAACGTACGGTTTTTTGGCGCGTATTTTTACTTATCGTCGATGCTGGAAGTACGGCGGCTTGCGCCACGATGCCTCCTCTCTCAAACCGAGAATGGCGCATCGCCCTCCAGCATCCGTTGCTCAAGACGCGGCGACTGACCCTTTTCCCACAGCGATACGCGATGCTGCACGCGATAGACCAGCGGGCCGCCGTCTTCGCGATCACTGCGCTCAAGGGGTCGCGGCAGGCAGACGAACTGCGTCTCCAGCGCATGGCCTGACGCCCGCACGACGGCATAGCCGTGCCCACCCATATCGACGAAAGCCAGATGGGGCGCGTTGTCGGTATTCGTCATGGCACGCGCTTTTGCCAGGTCGCCGCTCTTGGCGTACTCCAGACAGGACCGAACGCCGTGGCGAAGCAGCATGTTGATGGTCGGCGCCGGCTTGTCCACGCCCGGCCTGTTGGCAAGGAACAAGGGGCGCAGCGGATGATCTTTGGGGAAACTGTGCTCCATCGCCTCCACCATGCCAGGCGCGGAGATCGAACCGACCACGAAGGCCACACCCACCGGTTCGAAGGCTTGAGGCGGCAACGACTTCGCAGCCAGCCCGGCCCAGAAACTGTGGCGGTCGCCGGCGACGGTCGCAAATCCGGTAATGCCTTCGCGCGCGACAAAATCGTAGATCTCGGCGCGCTCGACATAGGCGCTGCCATGGTCGCCACCGCCGAATCCTGCATACCCGGCGCCCGGCCACGGCCTGGTCAATCCGGCAGGCAAGTTCTGCGGGTCAGCGCGCATATCAAGCGTGGCGGTGGTATTGCCCCAGATCTTCCAGGTCGCGTCCGACATCTTCAATTGCTGGAGAAACCAGGTTTTCTGCCTGGCACCCAGGATGGTCTGGGCGGGCTTGTCGCGCCAGAAGTTGTCCACGTCGTGGCCATCGTAGCGAATCGATGGAGGCGGGTTTCCGTGGTTGTAGGTGCGCCCGGCGTCGAGGATCTCCTGCACTTCCTGCGGAATGAACTGAGGGAAGTCCTTGCTTGAGAAAACCTTGGCCTCCGGTCGGCCAACGGGCTCTTCGGAGCGATAGCTACGCTGATCGGTAATGACCAGATCCACATGCTTGCCCCAGCGCAGCGCACGGTAGCCGGTGAGGCTGGCCAGTGCGACCAGATTGTTCGCTTCCAGACCCAGCCCTGCATCATCGTAGTGTTCGATGGGTGCATCCACGACACTGGGCGCAGTGAACCATTCGAGCGATTCACCCGGTGTCTTGACGCGAGCGGGATGGAACTCGAACCACGCCTGGTTGGCGGCAACTTTGCGTGTCTGCGCGGGCCGTGTCTTGCCATCGAATTTCTGCAGACTCTGCCAGCCTTGCCAGCTGAACTCGTGGTTGTCCCAGATCGACACAAAGGGAAAGCGTGCCCGGGCGTCCTGCACATCCGGGTCGCGCAGGTAGGCACGGTAGACCGCGCGATAGTCGTCCACCGTGGTCGGCACATGGAAGTCGTCTATTTTTTCGCCGTGCGCGTAGCGAACGACATCCCGGATGCGCCGGTCGTACATGCCTTGCGGCCGGTCTTCCGGATACCACACGAGTTCGTAAATGAAATCGCCAAGGTGAAGTACGAACCCGAGACGATCCTCCGGAGCGGCACGCTCGTCTTCATAAATCATCCGCCGGTATGCATTCTGTGCGCCCACATTCGCGTTCTGGCATGAAACGAAGGCGAAGCGTACGGGGCGCTCGTCCGATTCTTCGGGTGCGGTCAGCGTGCGGCCGATGCGGCTGCCATGGCCCTCGCTGTCCGTGAAGCGATACCAGTATTCGCGCGCGGGCTTCAGTCCGCCGATCAGCACGCGGCAAGTCCAATCGGACGCGATCGATACCCGCGCCTTGCCACTGGCGACGACGCGCTCAAAGGCAGCGTCTTCGGCCACTTCGACCTGAAGTGTCCAGCGCTTGCGGGCATCGGCGGAGGGATAACGCGTCCAGAGCATCACGCTCTCGGCCGTGGGATCGCCGGAGGCGACGCCTTCGGGGTATCGCTCTGTGCATGGGCGCCACGCCACACTCGACTTCGCAAACATCGGCCTGCACCAGATGGCCGCCGCGCCGAACGCGGCAGCAGCTGCGAGAAACTGACGTCGAGTGAGCTGCATCATGATGTGTGTCTCAATGATGGATGCCGCGAGCCATGATCCAGGCAGCCTCTGGACGGCTCGGCATGGCATGGCGGCTGGCAGCATATCGACCGGGGCGGTCAGCGACCCGTGTCGATGGACATATGACCCATGACCTCCCCTGCCCGTCCCCCGAGCGGCAGTTTTTCTTCACGAGCTTTGCCGCTGGCGTGATCCCTGAACGCCCACTAGGCTTGGCATGGCTCACGGTCGAGGCCATACAGGCCTTCGGCCACCGCAGCTCCCACTCAGGCATGCGTGATCCCATGACTCGTCCGACAACCACGTTGGGACTGCTTGGCGATACGGCGTCGCGCGACTACGCGGACAAACTCCGGCTGTTCAACGCCTTCGCCGCACCGGAAATACGCCAGGCCATCGCGAGTCTGGCGCTGAAGCCCGGCATGCGCATACTCGATGCAGGCTGTGGCACGGGCGAGGCACTGGCATGGCTGGCGGACGACGTCGGCCCTGACGGCGCCGCGATCGGCATGGACCTGGCGACACCACACGTCAGGGCGGCGCACAGCACGGCCGCCAAGAGCGGCTCACTGCTGCTGCAAGGAAACATTCTGGCGCTACCGATGGTGGCGGCCAGTGTTGACCTGGTCTGGTCAGTGAACGTGATCAACCATCTCCGCTCGCCGGTTGCGGGCCTGCAAGCCCTGATGGCTCTGGTTCGCCCTGGCGGGCGCGTTGCGCTTGGTCAGAGCTCGCTCTTGCCCGACATGTACTTCGCCTGGGATTCCCGCCTGGAGCGCCTGGTCAACGAGGCCGTTCGGCAGTACTACCGTGACCGATACCAGCTGGACGAGCGCGACCTCACCTCCATCCGCGCCATCGCCGGCCTGCTGCGCCAGGCCGGATTGCGGGACGTGCATGTGCGCACCTTCATGATCGAACGCCTCGCCCCCTTGCGGCTGGAGGACGAGAACTACCTGCTGAATGCCATTTTTCGCGGCACCTGGGGCTCGCGGCTGCAAGCGTATTTGTCGAGCAGCGATCATGAAGAAGTGATGCGCCTGTGCGACCCCAACCATCCCGACTATGCGTTGCGCCGCCCCGATTTCCACTTTCTCCAGAGCTTCACATTGGCCGTTGGCGTGGTCTGATTTCCGTAAAGCGCAAGCCGACGGAGCAGTTCAAGCCGCGCCCAAACCGGAGGGATAGAGCATGAGCTACGCCACCGTTTGGGAGTTCCTGGTACCCGAGGATCAACGGACGGCTTTTGAAACAGCCTATGGCCCCGACGGTCCGTGGGCTCAGCTGTTTGCGCGAGCCCCTGGCTTTCTTGAAGTAAGACTGCTCCGCAGCCGCGAACATGCGGGCCGATACCTCACCATGGACCGCTGGCAGACCGCCGCTGCGTTTGAGACCTTCAAGAAGCGTTTCGCCGGGGAATATCACGAGCTGGACAGCGCACTGGAAGGCCTTGCCTCTTCCGAAGTGCCCGTCGGCTCATTCGATGAAATCCCCCCGATGGCGCCATAAGGGACGGCGGCGACACAATCGCTTCACCCGCCCTGAGGCCACGGCTTCATGGCCTCCACGGCGTCGGTCAGTAGACCCAGGGAACAAGGCGTTTGGTGCGTACCGCGTACTGATGAAATGCGTCGCCAAACGCCTCGGCCAGCGCCGCTTCCTCTTCCTTGATGCGATAGAGATAGAGGCACGTAGTGAGGCTCACCATCACGATCACGCCAAGCCAGTTGCTCAAGGTCAGGGCAAAGCCGAAGAATCCAATCATGGCGCCCAGATAGCTTGGGTGGCGCACATAGGCGTACAGGCCTTCTTCCTTGAGTTGATGATCGCCGCGAATCGCCACGTTCGGTGTGTGGAACCGGCCCAACTGGGCGATGGCGAGTGAACGCACGGCGATGCCGATCAGCAGAACGACCAGTCCTGCCCATTGCAGGGCCACTGAGTTCAAGCTTCCCACCGCCCCGTAGGACAAGGCGATGCAGATGGCGAAGACCACCGGACCACCCATCATCAGCAACTTCAATGACCGGTGATCCCGATTCTCCGCCGTGCCCGTCTTCAGGCGAAAGACCGCGAAGGCATCGATGATCAACCACACGAAAAAAACGACCAGGCCCAGGTTGCGCACCATGTTCATGCCGTCTCCGCCTCTTGTGCCTGGATAAGAAGCGCGGACCGTCCACGCATCACACTGCGCTGGCCCCGCACCCCGCCAGCATCCTCCGTCGGACCTGGCCCAGCAAGTGAAAGCGATCCCGTTACTTCGTCTTCAGCGAAATTGGCCCGCTCGCTTCGCTGCTCGTGATCATGGCCTTGACGCACGCCTTGCAGTTACGCCACTTTCTCGACACTGGACCGAGTCATGCGACTGCCACCATGCGACGCGACATCGCCATCATTGTTTTTCCGGGATTTCAGCTGCTGGATGCGGCCGGCCCGGTCGCGGTATTCGAGATGGCCGATCGGTTTCGGCCGGACAGTTATGCGATTACCGTCCTGGCCCCCGGAGGCGGCGTCGTGCGCAGTTCGTCGGGGGTGAGCCTGGCGGCCTCGCCGATTGAACGCAAGCCGTTCGACACCGTGATCGTATCGGGCGGCAATCTCGCGCAGATCGAAGAGAACCAGGGCGACATCGTCAACTGGCTCGGCGACGATGCGTGGCGGCGAGCGGCGGGTGTCTGCTCCGGCGCGTTCTTTCTCGCGCAGGCCGGCTTGCTCGATGGCCGGCGCGCGACCACGCACTGGGCCGTCGCCGAGCGTTTCCGATTGCTCTATCCGCAGGTACGGCTCGATGCCGACCGGATGTTCGTCCGGGACGGCAACGTGTGGACCTCGGCAGGCATTTCCGCTGGCATCGACCTGGCGCTGGCGCTGGTCGAAGACGACTTCGGCCCTGGCATTGCGCGGCGCACGGCGCAGCAGCTCGTGGTGCACCAGCGACGACACGGCGGGCAGTCGCAGTACTCCGTGCTGGTGGACCAAGGTGGCAAGACCGGACGCTTCGGCGACCTGATCAACTGGATGCGCACACGCATTGCCGAACCGATGACGGTCGAGCGCCTGGCCGAGCGCGCCGCGATGAGTCCCCGCCATTTTGCCCGCGCCTTCTCGGCAGAAATCGGCGCGACGCCGGCAAAAGTCGTGGAAGGCCTGCGCCTGGAAGCCGCCCGCATCGCGGTCGAGACCAGCCACCTCACCCTGGACCACATCGCGGCATCCACGGGCTTCGGAGACGCGAGCCGCATGCGTCGCGCTTTCGTGCGCGCGTTCGGCATGTCACCACTGTCGCTACGCCGCAGCGCCGGCGGGTGATCGCCGCGGGCTACCACGACGCTTGCGATGCAAGGCGTTGCGCCCGATCCGAGATGGCCGTTTTTGTCCGGAAATTGTCCTTGTAGGCGCCGTTCGGAACACGCATAAAAGAGCGCCGAGAGTCCCCTGGCCAGGTGGCGAGCGCACCGACCCGCCCATGGCCGCTGTTCGATTCATCGCAGCCGCAGGCGTCATCACTTCTGCGGCCTGCACGAGAGCACCATCCACGTTCATGTGAGGATACGCATGCGCCTGATCCCCTTTCTTTCAGCATGTCTTGTGTGTTTCGCCGCCGCCCAGCCCGCCACGGCCGCAGCCGCACCGGTGGCTCCCACCACGCGACTCGACCATATCCTGCTGTGGGGCCGCGGGATCGACCAGGTCACGTCGGTCATGGCGGTCAAGCTGGGCTTTCAAGTCCGGCCAGGGCGCGACCCTGATGGCGTGGCCAATCGCTATATCCGCTTTTCGGATAGCAGCTTTATCGAATTGCTCGGCATCACACGGCCCAATCCCACGTTCGATCCGGGCATGAAAGAGGATCAGCAAGCATTGAAAGGCGGCCCCGGTTCACGCACGTTCGGCTTTCGCTCTTCGTCGCTCGATACGATCCACCAGTCACTGCAGTCGCTGCATTACGCCGTCACGCCATTTTTTTCCGGGCCCGATAGCGCCAAGCCAGGCTGGCGTCTGTTCGCCTTCGACCGCGCACCGCTGTCGAGCAACACCTTTTTCATCGACTACGCGGCTGGCTACGCACCCGATCAGTTCGACCCCGCCAATGCCGACGACTACCGCGTGACGCGCGAACACCCCAACGGCGCGCGCGAGCTTTCGTCGATATGGCTGGTATCGGGCGACGCCGATGCCGATCGCCGGCAGCTTGAGAAAATGGGTTACGGCAACGCAGTGCCGGTAAAGCTGGCCGCACTCGGCGCCAAGGGATTCTGCGTGCCCGTCGGCCCGACCGCGCTGCTGGCACTGCAACCCGACGGCGCTGGGCTGGCCCAGCAGACCATGGCGAGCGGCGGCCCACGCATCCTGGGCGTGAGCTTGGGGGTGAGTGATCTCGAACGTGCGCAGCGCTGGGTCGAGCGCGGCTACGAGCACAAGCTGGCGACTTATCGCGGCCTGTCCGGCGATTCCTTCCTGGCCCCCACGCAGGAAGACCTTGGCCTCTCCATCGAATTCCACGCGATACAGGCCGGCGGCTCGCCTTGTCCAGGCGCGCGGCTGTAGAGAGCACACGACCAGACACTGTTCGGGCATGGCGCAAACCTGGAGGGCTGCTTCGGACCGACAGCAGAAGCTCGATCGATACCGCGTTACTGCGCCAAGCGACTCGACGCCGTTCGTTTCGCTTGAACAGCCTCCCGCGACAGCCGGCCGTGCGCTGACATCACAGTTGCTTCTCAAAGAAGCTATCGGCATAGGGATCGTCGTTGAAGCGATCGATCTCTTTCCATCCCGTCTTGAGATAGAGCTGTTTTGCCTCAGGCAATGCGCGATTGGTATCCAGGCGGAGCGTTTTGATGGACAGCTCCCGCGCAATTCGCTCAGCCTGGGCCATCAGGCGCTTCGAAAGTCCGATGCCACGCGCAGAAGGCGCCACCCAGAGCCGCTTGATCTCCGCCACGCCGGGCCCGCCTCCCTTCAACCCCACGCAGCCAACAGGAAGATCGTCAGAGCAGGCGACCAGGAACGCGCCGCGAGGCCGCGTCATCTGCGCGGCGACCGGATCCCGCGAACGCGATACGTCGAAACCATGCTCGAAGCGACTGCTGATTTCCGCATAGTAGGCGCCGAGGCAGTAGGTGGCTGCCTCCCCTTTAGGGTCCGCCTCTTCAATGATGACGCGGTCGCGCCCAAGTACGCAGGCCACGAGATCCATGGCTGCCAACAGTTCGTCTGGCCGCGCGTGGCCGGCGAGCATCGCGTCGGCCTGGGTGTTGGAAAGCTTTTCGTACGCCCGAAATTCCGATCGCCCAGTCTTGGTCAGATGCACGACGCGGCGGCGCGCGTCCTGCGTACTCACCACCGTTTCGACCAGGCCTTCATCTTCAAGGCCGCGCAACAAGCGGCTCATCAAACTGGTTTCGACACCCAGGTACTCCCTGAGCACCGCGACGTCGGTTCGCCCGTGCCCAATGGCATTGATGACGCGAGCAGACCCCAGCGGCCGACCGCGTCCAAGAAAGGACTCGTCCAGCGCGCCGACTGCTGCCGTCACGGCCCGGTTGAAACGACGAACACGCTTGATGGCATCATCCATATACCTAACTTAGGTCAGGTAATTTACAACGTCAAGCGGACAGCCCCTCAAGGCAGGCTCCGGACGTCGTCCGCTTCGGTCGCAAGCAGACGATTGCCCGTCCAAGACTTATTCGCCCCGACGACACTCGTCAGGAAGTCGGCCAAAGCTATCTCGGATAAAAGTGTCTGCCCCATTCGAGAGCAAAAAATCCACCGTGTCCTCACGCCCGCCAGCATAGGCGTAGTGCGAAGCGGTAGACCATTCGAGTCGATGTAAGACATCGGATCTATCGGAACGCATGGGTCTTGATCAACATAGTTGACCAGATGGCTATACCGAGCCTGGACCTCGGCTATCTCTTCTGCGTTCATGGCTGACCCTGCCAAATCTTCACCAGCTTCCATCCTCAGCCTGACTGATGCGAAAAGCGTCCGTTTTTGCCTGCACACCATGGCCCGAAGCCGAAGCAAGATCATCTAAATTCATAGGTACGCACGGACCACGAATTTCGCGCGTTTGTTCGCCAGGCGCGCATGCCCAAGATGGTCATGCGCGCCAGGGAGTGATCAATGCGAAAGAATCCATCAGGAAAAGCAGCGCCAGGAAACAGGCAGGTCCAACCCGAAGCGCGACGCCGACTTTCAACCCTGTGTCACAAGACGATCAGCTTTTCGGGATGAACTTCGCGTAATCGACCCGCGCAAACTGAAGGTCTCGTCGCTGGTAAATGCGCATGTCGATGTCGTGGTGGTTAACGGTAAGCACGACAGGACTCGGCGCGTGACTCTTCATCTGCCCGACGAGTTGTCCCACCCAGCGCACCGGCTGCCCATCGATCCGCTCTATCTGGTCGGTGCTGTGCAATCCCATCCAACCGTCAGGCCGAACCTGGCTCACGAAAACCCGCTGGAATGCATCCGTCGTCAAGACGATGCGATGGCCTGCATCTTTCCAGACAAGAAAATTCCCGCTGTAGGACAAAGTACCGTCCTGGCCCGATGGACCGTCATCCGAAAAAGCCGGCATAGCCATCGCAAGCGCCGTGGATGCCACCAATGCAAGTGTCGAAGTCTTCATAGCGATACCTCTTCCTGAGCCGCTAAGGACAGTGGAAGCATCGCACTAGGAAGAATCACAGCCCGGGGGCTTCCACACATGGGAGTGCGCCAGTGAAACCAAGCCGGCAGCTACCGGCGCTGAAAAACTATAGCACCCGCCTTCCGCCGGCACTGCCTTCACAAAACCATCATGCAATCGGCTAGCGACCTGCAAAACCAGACTCTGTTTTCACCAGCTTTTGGCGTCTGCTTTGGGTCGGAAGCGGACGCCAAGACTACTGCTCGTCCAGCCTAGCCAGAATTTCCTTTGCCGGGCCACTGAGGTAGTCCCAGTTGTGGTGACTCAACTCAATCATCGCAGCTCTGTGCGGTAGAAGGATTGCGTCGGGGAACACCATAAGCGTGTTTGCTGCGGCCCAAGGAGCGTCACCTGCGTCTTCGCCTTCCAGCGCGATCGAAACCAGCGATTCAACAAGCTCTCTGTCACCTAAGTGTTTGGCGAAGTAACTCTCAACGAGATCGACTGTAGTGCGCGAAGTTGTCCAGATCAGAATCTCACGCAGGTTCTTTATATCTTTGTGACCACGCGCCAGGGCGGACTTAGCGGCGCTCCGCGACTTCTCGCGATATTCATCACTGGCATTCACACTAGTCACCTGCACAAAGGGTTGGGATCTCAGACCGTTTGTAAGTGTCCGCTATGGGTCGAAAGCGGACCTAGAGCCCCCCTACTCGTCGAATAAATCCGCAGTCCGGCGTGCATCGTCAATTGTGTCAGCCGTAATTGAGAATTTGTCGCCATGAAAAGGGGCCTCGTTGAAGCCCGCTACGACGGCTTGACCTTTAACCGAGAGAACCAATTGTTGCGGATTACCGTGTGCGGTGAGCTTGGAAAGGCTCAGTGCACTAGCCGGATCAAGTTTGAGGACGACCTCAAAGAGACCAAGTTTCTCGTTCTCAGTAATAGCCACCGCTACTAGTTTGGCAGCTGATAACTGCCTAGCTGCGTCGACGCACTCGGTCTGCTGAAAGTAGCCCACGGCAAGACTGGAGCGCGTCAAATCACGCTTATCTTCGTTCCGAGTGGCTTGGCCACAACCAAGGGAGAACGTGACAGGGGCGAATTTGTGGGTCGAAGTCCTGACTGCCTCATTGGTACCGGTTGCCGCCAAAATTAGCCCTGGCAGGCAAAAAGAGAGCGACAACCAGAACCTTTTTCTCATATGACCTACTCTCCAGACTGTTCAGCAGCGCGATGTCCGCTTCGGATCGAAAGCGGTCCCTACGAAGTAATCAAACCTTGACTGGCGTTTCCGATGCCATAGGCGTTGACGAGAAAAGGTCCCACCAGGGACCTTTTCTTCTTCCGTATGGCCTGGCTGCTCGCCACAACTTTGTTCGACACCCGCGAGTGTCGCATTGATAGCTCAGAACCCCGCGGCGATATCAATCACGACACCACTTGAGATCAGCGTCAAATAGAACTGGCCGCCATCGGCGCGTACCCAACGATAACCCGGATCCGGGCGACGCAGGTGATACCGCTCATAGTCGGTCACGTAGTACTCGCGGCTGTAGTAGTGGTCCGGCAGTCGAGCCCCTTTCTTGTACCAGCCATTGTGCTTGCCGTTGTCGTGGCGCCCTTCGTCCTTGGGGTTGTGGCCATGACCATGATCGCCGTCGTCCCAGTGATCATCGTTGCCCTTGCCGTGGCCGTGATCCTGTGGCGAGGCGAAGACCATGCTGTTACCGACAAGCAAAACGGCGGTAATCGCGAACGAGAGTAGGCGCTTCATGTGAGCTCCATCGGTGGCGTGGAAGTATTCGGTGAATGTCCCGAGCTTTCGCTGGTACGACACAACGACAACATCGCATAAAAATGCGAGCGATGGCGCATGCGATGAACTTCACCATTAAGCGGGCAGCGAATTTTCTTGTTCATCTGGCGAGTCGAACAAATACAGCCTGATGCAAGAAAACCCTTGTTTTATGCGACTTGGCGCACGAAGTAAAGGGCTGTTTGACTCCCAGCTGAAGCGTTTCCTCTTCTTTGCTGAACTTGCGGATCCGGGCCCTTTTCTTGCGTTGATCACTCCGCCAGTATCTGCCGCCGAGGCCGTCCGGTGAGCTGATTCTTGCTGCACCACCGCATGGCAGATGCGGAGTTCATCTGGTGCCCGAAGGGCGCCTCGAAGGGAAACGAATCATCACCTTCAAGGGGCAGTCCATGAAAAATCGTGTGCATGTACTTACCGCGTTGAGCATTGCAATTGGCGTATCCATGGGCAGTACATGGGCCATGGCCGATACTGCACCGGCCACTCAACCCGCGCCGACCAGCGGACAGGAAAGCGTCAAACTCGCCGGTACCTATACAACCTTCGCCGGCTCCAACGGCAATGCGCAGGCACTGGTCAACGGTTTGCGTAGCGGCTCCACGATCGTGCTGGTGACGCCTGCGACGGCGACCACCCCGGCCGTGCAAACAAGCTTTACGCCGAGCACTGGCCATCTGGGCTATGGCAACGTGAACATCGCGCTCTCGCTGGCTCAGGCCGAACTCTCCGCCTCCGGCATCACGCAGCCCACGGCAGCGCAGATCGAAGCGGCATTGAACGGTGGCACGGTTGCCGGCCCCAAGGGCCCCGTGCAGCTCACTGGCGTGCTGGCGCTGCGCGCCGAAGGCCAGGGCTGGGGAAATATCTCCAAGACGCTCGGCTTCAAGCTGGGCGACATCATGAGCGCCACCAAGGCGCACGGGCCGGTGCCCGATAGCGCGGATATCGCGCACGGCGAAAAGATCGACAAGGCTAGCCACGCCGACAAGGTCGCCAAGGTCGACCGCCCCGACAAGGCCGATCGCCCCGACAAGCCGGATCATCCGGACAAGCCCGAGAAGCCCGAGAAGCCCGAGCGCCCCGACAAGCCCGAACGCGGCGGTCGCTGATCACACCAACTTGACTCCGATACGTGCGGAGGCCTTGACAGGCCTCCCGCACTTCTTTTGCTACGCCCTAGGAAAAACGCATGAATCTCAAGAACACCGGCACCCTTTGCGCCCTTGGCGTACTGGGCCTGATGGCGCAGGCGGCGCACGCTGACGACAGCTCCACCATCAAGGTGGGTGCAGGCATCGACTACACCACGGGCAAATACGGTACGTCGGAGACCACCGACATCACGCAGGTGCCGGTGACCTTCGGCTACGACATCGATCGCTGGTCCTTCAAGGTCGCAGTGCCGTACATCCACGTGTCGGGTGCCGACAACGTCATTCCCGGCGTGGGTCCGGTGAAGAACACCAACCCGAAGGGTCGCGGCCACGGCAAGGGCAATTCGCAGGGAGGCACCACGCCAATCCCTGAGACAACTGGTTCCGCATCCGGGCTGGGCGACATCACCGCAGCGGCGACCTATGAGGCGTATAGCAATCGTGAGTCGCAGTTCGGCATCGATCTCACTGGCAAGATCAAGTTCGGCACGGCCGACGCAAACAAGGGCCTGGGCACCGGCAAGAACGACTACACCTTCAGTGCCGACATGTACAAGGGCTTCGGTGCCTGGACGGTGTTCGGCGGTGTGAGCTACACGTGGTTGGGCAGTTCGCAGTACATCCAGCTCAACGATGTGTTCGGTGCCAACGCGGGCATGAGCTACAAGCTCGACACCCATAGCAGTTTTGGCGCGTACTACGACTATCGCGAAAAGGCCTCGGATACGAGTTTCTCGCGCAACGAACTCACGGGCTACTACGCGTACAAGTTCGCCAGTGGCTGGAAAGCTCAAGCATATGTGACCAAGGGCTTCACCGATGGGAGTCCGGACTGGGGCGTTGGAGCAACGGTGGCCTATTCGTTCTGAGTCAACTCATTGGCCTGGTGGGCACAAGACACCGGGCCAATGTTCTTTGGGCGTCCGCTTGGGGTCGCAAGCGGACATATTCACCTGACCTTAGCCACGATCAGCTCGGGGCCATCGCCTAGGCTTGGAAGCCTATCGGTCAAGTGCACATGGTCAAAGTCATCAGCCTCCATCTCGACCGCCAGATCGGCGAGCACTCTGGCAATAGCTCTCAGTTCGGCCGGGCTAGCCAATATGCTCGCCTCTGAAAGCCTCAACGGTGCCCGGTGATCGTGACTCCCTTCTTCGTATCCAAACAGCTTCATGGCAGCTCCTTGTTTGCAATTTTTGCGTCCTGCCAGCGGCGTGTGCAGCACCTGATGCGAGCATTCACGTAACAAGCAGAGAGCGGAGCAACGCGGATGGAGGTGGTTGGCCTGGCTCAACCACCTGCGCCCCTTTCTCAAAGCCTCTGGAACTACGAGCCTGCGGCCCCGCTTCCCGACGAACCACGACCTACCTGCTTAAGGCAGCCAGCAAACAGGCCCTGCTGAAACCTGTACTGGTCGTCCTCGCTGGTGAAGGCATAAACCTGGTCCACGATGCCGGCGAGGTACGCTTTGTCGAGTTGCCTGCCATAGGCCTCGACCTCTCGCGGAAGGGTTGCCGTCGTGGCAATGCCTGCCTTCCTGTGAAGGTGGGCCAATGCCGCCGGGCCCATCATGCTGAAACAGGTGCGCTCAAGCGCCTGCGATTGCGTCGCGGCGTGCTGGATGGACAAGCAGTAGTCGAAGTGACTCTGGTCAATCGAGCCCAGTTCGGCGTGCGATGCCCACAGGGAAAATTCGCGCTCCTTCTGTTCCTTCAGATGTGCGCCCTCGGCCCCATGCATCATGTATTCGTGCACCTTGTCCGGCGGGGTTTTGGCCAGGCGCAGGGCCATAAGGCCTTCGTTGTAGCGAAGCGCCACGTCCACACAGCTCTTGACTGGGCTATCCGTGGACGTTGATGCCAAGGACACCAGCTCGTCCTGCGAGTAGGTGCGCACCGCCGCCTGCTGGATCGATGGCGGGGAATTTGCAGGATCGTTTGTTCTTGTCTGAGCCGTACAAGCGGCTAGAACGACGGCACATATACACGCGAGCAGACTTTTCAACTTCCCCTCCGTTTTGTCCTAACAGTAAAGGCCGCCAGGGGCACGCATGTGCCCTCATTTCTTCCAGCCACCCGATGAAAGCACTCTGATCCCTTTTCTTCTCCGGTATTTCACCTGGAGTGACACTTTGGAATGCCTGCCATGGATCGACAGCAGACCCTAACCAGAAGATACGGATTCCCATCTCGCGCCCCATTGACGAGCGAGCGACCAACTAGAGCTCGCTCGCCGGGACGTTTCTACCATGCGCAGTACGAGAGCGTGCTCAGTTGCGCCCAGTCGTATTAGAGCGACGCCGGCCTCGATGGGTAGATCGAAGTCAGAAGGCGCGGGGGGATCCAGACAGATGGCCAGAGCCTCAATCGTCTCGGTACCGGCATCTCCCATGGCTGCCAGAGCCCTGGCCGCCGTCGCGCTACCAGCACGAAGTTCCAGCGCCAGAAGAGGCTCCAATGCCCGAGCCCGAGGGCCTAGTCGAAGGGCCACGTCCAGTGCACAGCGAAGAGGCAAGCCAAGGTTTCGGTAAGGAACGCCAAACTCATTCCTGGCAGTTCCGTCCAGAAGATCACGCAGTAACGGGACTGCCTCTCCTCCCATGGCAAGAAGGGCTTTTTCGCCATCCAGCATGGTGGACGGACTCAAAAGTTGGTCAAAAATTGCGCTGGCCATTTCGCCTCTCTTTGCTGAAATGCTATCTCGATCCAGCGTCTGGTGTAGCGAGGGCAATGGGCCGACAGGTACCTCGGAGTGCGCGCCGCCGGAGGTACTGCCCGGCCCGCAGGGCGAACTGTGCTGTTTATGCGGCCGGCATTGCGGCTGGATCGACGCACGCCTCAATCGTGTCATTCGTCGCCGCCACCCACGCGCGCTGTCATCGATTGATCAGCGGTGTGTCGGCTATGTGACAAATCCCCGCCACGGCCTCGGTAATTCATTGGCCGCCGTTGCCACGACGCCTTTCGCATCCTGATGATCGATGCTGATGGCGAGTCGGTGCCTGTACACGGGCGGTGCTATCGGTTTCCGATCGCCAATGTGCGAGACGCCGGCCTTGAAAGCATCTGGAAGCACTCAAGCATGGAAGCGCTGCGGGCCGCGCTCACCGAGGCTGGAGGCCTTCTGCCTGGCTGCAGCCGGTGTTGCGGCGGCTTTGGCACCTAAGGCAACCAAAGGGACGCCCGGGCGCACTCACCATCATCATTGGACGTGGAACGCCGCCGCCAGGGTATCGGCACCGGGCGCACGTGCCGTCGCAGCACTATGGGGTCGGCGTTCTCGATTCGCCCGAACGGGATACGACCATGGTACGCGCTGTGCTGATTCGTGCGTCCTCTTGCGGCAAGGCTTCGGCGCAAAAGAGCGCTTTCGAAGTTTCGACTGTACGCATCGCACAGAGCGGGTGAAATGAATCGCGAGTTCTTGAATATTGTCGATCTCGAGGCGCAGCTCGATCAGCGGCTGCAAAGGCCGCGCGTCACCAATCTAGGTGCCGTGCGCCAGGCGGCCATGGCCTGGTCCCAAGCCGTGTGGTCCGTCAGCGAGTCGGCCGGCCCCCGGATACTCACTACGGGCGAGATCGAGCGGGGGCTCGCCATCGCGCGTCGGCCTGTGTTCGTTCTTGGCTCGCGCCGAAGCGGCACCACGCTGGTACGCGATTTGCTCGACCACCACCCAGCCCTCTCGGTGCTTCCCGCCGAAGGCACCATGCTCACGAATTTCGCGTGGCATCTGAAGCGGCTGGAGCCCGATAGCTGGCTGCCATTCCTCGGCTGCGAGTGGTTGCGCAGACTCGCCAATCCCATCAACCAGCAGCCGTACTGGCTGCTGGGCCGCTCGTCGGCAGAAGGCTCACCTTATGTTGAATTCGGTCGCGCCTTGCGGGCTTGGTGGCCCTTGGTCAAAACGCGGCTCGGGCCTCGCACAACCTCATGGCCGCTGGTCGCGATCGCGCTTGCGTACGCGCATTGCACGACCGGGCTTGACGCTGACTCACCCTTGCAGCGGTGGGTTGAAAAAACGCCTACCAACGAGCGTTTCCTGGCGCGTCTGATGGCGGAATTTCCCGAGGCGAGAATGCTCCACGTCGTCCGCCATCCTTTCGCGGTCTATGCGTCGAGCTGTAAGGCCCTGCGAGATTCGGGCCTCCCTTCGAGCGAAGAGACGCTGGTCCTGCGGCAAATGCGCTTGTCGTACCGCGAGGCGGCCACTCGCTCCGCTCAACCTGCATCGGACTCGTACCTGCTGGTTCGCTATGAGGACCTGCTCGAGGACACCGCAAGCGGCGTTGAACGGATGGCCTCGTTCCTGGGGATCCAGCCGCTGCCCATCATGACCCAGCCAACCGCGAACGGCATTCCCACCCCGAGCAACAGCTCTTTTGACAGCAACAAGGTCGCCGGAAAACTGGATCGCCGGCCGGGGGATGTCGAGTTCAATTCGCTGACCAGGCGCGAGCGCGAGCGATTGAGCGCGATCCTGGCCAACGATGCGGGGAAACTCGGCTATACGTTGACTCCGCCGCCTGCGTTGCGCCGACAACTGCTGCAAATCTGGACACACGCCGGCCTGGTTGTCGATCGTTTCAGGACGCGCTGGGTGCGCCTGCTTTCCGTATACCAGAGGCCATGACGGAAATCCGGGCGCTGCAACCTGACCCTGTCAGGCGGCCCTTGTCAGCCACGAATCTGCACTGTCCCGGGCGATGGCGTCTCATTGCATTGGCTCGCCCACCTCGCCTCCGTACTTTGTGCCCAAGTCGAAACAGTACCTGCCAGCGAGGTGGTTCCAGCGAAGCACATAGGTTCCGAGCGACCGCCCCTCAGACTCGGATGCAGCGTCGAATTTGGCGCATAACCGGTAGGTCTCCTTGCCAGTTGTTGCGTACTCGAACGTCGCACCGCTGACCGGGTCGCTGGTCATCGGCGGGGCAAGCTTGAGCGAAGCGAGATCGGGTGGCAGGGACTTGTGCTGGGCCCAGTACGCGCTGACTTGCATGGAAATAAGACTCAGGTCAGACACCCTGCGCGAATCAAGTTGCAACGCCCGTTGGTGCATGGGTGAACCGAGCACACCCAGGCCCGCGACAATGGCTGCGGCCATGCCCAGGGAAGCCACTATCGCGAGCAACCGCACTCCCAGGCGCGGCATCATGCGACGCGCTCATCAGCGCGCAAATCCCACAGGTAGTAGCCAAAGACCGTGCACGCAATCACGGCGGCAACGACGACCTTCAGCGTGAATCGAACCGTAATTTCTCCGCCGAGCACGCCGTCGACCAATGTGATCAGGTCGCAGATGAGTACCACGGCCGCGGCGAAGAGCGTCAGATAGGTCAACCACCGGCGAACCGCCGATTGGCGCTTCACCGGCTGCCGGCTCACCTCGCTGCGAATCCGTGCCGTGAGCCAGAGGAAAACCGGGAAGGCGATGATGATCGAGGCCACGGACCAGCGGATGCTTCGTGCTACACCGTTATTGTATGGAGAGGCTGCGTCCGGAAAGCTGCGGTTGATTAATTCAAACAGCAAACTCCCGAAGTGATAGACGCTCAGATAGAGCGTGGTAAACAAGACGAGATAGATAAACGCGTCCCTTGCCGATAAGTAGGGACGGGGCCGGGGCACCGGCACTGCAAATGAAACGTCGGCGAAATTCGAGAGCGCTCCGCGCACCTGTTCTGGCGTCCAGCCAGCCTCCATGAGTGCCTTGTCGATGCTCTGCCGCGAGCATCCGCGCATGAGCGAACTCCGCACAAACCGTTCCAAGTCCTGTGTGCTGCTAGCCATAACTTCCCCTGTTGGTGATCAAGCACGATGAAGCTAACGATGCCTCCCGATCCGGGCCTGGCGAGGCGCGGCATAGGGCAGATGTCTGTCTTTCGCCATGTGGCCGGGCCAGAAGCGGACGCAGTGACTCTCCCATTCCGAGATCGCGGGTTCAAGCCGTCGGAGTGTCAAGCCCGTTTGACCGCTGCAGCGCTGTTAAGCGGATGTCAAAGCCCTCCGCCAAGAGTACTGGGTAAGGACCAGCGCCCCATGCGCGCATGCAGGCCGCGCTGCAGCTACTCACGGGGATGGCATGACCGCGCGCAATCCAGCAGCTCTCCCATCACTTCTCACCTCGCCTTCGCCGAGGCACGAGTAACGTTGCGCAGCTCCGTGCCGGCGAAGTCATTGCCAATCGCCCGCCATACCAAACTGCCAAGAGGAGGATGAAATGATCAAGGTCGTGCAGGCGTTTGATCGCCAACTGATGACTGAGCTGCCGAGCGATGACGCCGAGGCTCTGGAGGCGAAGCTTGCCACGGCGTACCGGTTGTTCAAGGACCGGTCCAGCTGGCTCAAACCGTATGAACGTATCGAGATTCTGCGAAAGCTCGCAGCGCTCATGGAGGGCAGGCGCGAGTACTTTGGCAAACAGATCGCGCGTGAGGGCGGCAAGCCTTACGCGGACGCGCTGGTGGAGACTGATCGGGCCATCGATGGCGTTCGAAATGCCGCAGAGATCCTCCGAACCAGTGCGGGTCGCGAGATTCCCATGGGCATCACCAAGTCCAGTGACCATCGCCGGGCGTGGACGATTGAAGAACCCATCGGGGTAGTCGCTGCCATTTCAGCCTTCAACCATCCGCTGAATCTGATTGTTCACCAGGTGGCGCCGGCGATCGCGACGGGCTGCCCCGTTATCGTCAAGCCTGCGACGACCACGCCCCTCAGCTGTCTGGATCTGGTCAAGCTGGTGCACGAGGCCGGCATGCCGGAGGGTTGGGTGCAAACCTTCCTGCCCGAGGAACGCGAGCTCGCCGAAGCGCTTGCAACCGATTCCCGAGTGGCATTTCTCAGCTTCATCGGGTCCGCGCGCGTCGGCTGGTATCTTCGCTCGAAGCTCGCTCCCGGCGCCCGCTGTGCGCTTGAGCACGGTGGCGCGGCCCCTGTGATCGTCGACAGGAGCGCGGACCTCGACAAGATCATCGAGCCCATTGCCAAGGGCGGTTACTACCATGCTGGCCAGGTTTGCGTATCCGTCCAGCGCATCTACGTCCATGAGGACATTCAGCAGGAATTTCTCGATCGGTTCGCTCGCCGGGTGGCGTCTTTGAACGTCGGTGATCCGGTGTTGCCGCAAACAGAAGTGGGGCCGCTCATCTTGCCGGCAGAATCCGATCGCGTGCAGAGCTGGATCGACGAAGCGGTGGCGGCCGGCAGTCGTTTGATTGGAGGTGGCCGTATCAGCGAAACGACGTTGAAGCCATCCATCCTGGTTGATCCGCCCAAAGACGCCAAGGTGTCCACGCTGGAAGTCTTCGGCCCGCTTACCTGCGTCTATCCGTTTCGCACGCTGGACGAGGCCATTACAGCCGCGAACTCGCTTCCCGTGGCTTTCCAATCGAGCATTTTCACGCGGGAGCTGGCATCCGCCTTCGAAGCTGCCGAACGACTGGATGCATCAGCCGTGATGATCAACGACCACACGGCCTTTCGCGTCGACTGGATGCCATTCGCGGGCCGCCATGTATCGGGGCATGGCATCGGCGGCATTCCCTACACCATGCACGAGATGACGGCCGAGAAGATGATCGTCTTCAAGAGCTAGCGATAGCCGCCAGCGTTGTTCGATGTCAGTCCTTTGGAGAGAACCTCCAGGTATCGTATGCGACAACCATGCGGTGGCACGGATACAGAGAGGCGGGCGAGCAGATACGCCCGGCTCAATGCCTGGACGAGTGCAACGCCGTGGCCAGGCGCTGTGTATCAGTTACCCAACCAAAGTTGTCGCCCTCGCTGTACATGACGCGCACGGTGGCTTCGTGATCGGCAGGGTCATAGGCCGCACAGGCGTCCTGCAGAAGAACACAGGCATAGCCCAGGTCGACGGCCTGGCGCAGCGTCGAGGCGACGCAGCATTGGGTTGTATAGCCCATGAGCAGCAGCGTATCGATGCCGCGTACGCGCAGTACGGTATCGAGCGTTGTCTGGTGAAAGGCGCTGAAGCCCGCCTTGTCGATCACGGGCTCTCGATCGGCCGGGCGCAGGTCTGCAATGATCTCCGTCCCTTTCTCACCCTTCACCAGGAAGCGGCCCAAGGGCCCAGGCGAACCGATGACCAGGTCGTTCTGGCGGCGAAACAGATTGAGGTCGGACAGGTCAGGCGCGTAACACTCACGGGTAAAGAACACGAGCATGCCGGCTTCGCGTGCCGCCGACAGTGCGCGCTGTGCAGCCGGTATCGCCGCCAACAGTGCCTCGACAGGCAATCCCAAGGCCCCCGCGCGGCCCTCAGGCAAGACGAAATCAGCCTGGAAGTCGATGCAGGCCAGCACCGTGCGCGCCGTGTCCAGTTCGATCGAGCGTCCGCGCTCGCAGGGCAGATTGATGCGGGCCAAGAAGTACCTCCGACCTGGGTGTCGATGCGAGCATGGAGCGTCTGGCCATCCAGACGCCCCGTCGATGCTTACTTGCGCGGCGCAATGATTTCGCTGAGGTAATCGGGCTTGCCTTCGATGCGTACGAGATGCGGGTACTGCAGGCCGTCGTGGTAATCAAGCGCGACGGTGCGGTAACCGCCCTGATATTTCAGCAGCAGCTGGATCGGCGTCTTGCTGCCCTTGGCCGCGGTGATGGCGTCTTTCAGCAAGTCTTTCGAATAGTCCTGCCCGTTCACCGCAACGACGGTGGCGCCGGTGCTGATGCCGGCCTTGAAGGCGGGGCCGTTCCAGCGCACATCGTTGACTTCGCCTTTGTCGTTGATGGTCAGGCCGATCGACCAGGCGAAGTTGTAGAGGTGGCGCAAGGGTTGCGAGCGGCTGTTGTATTGCGCCTCGTAGTCGCTCTCCTTGTCCGTATAGACGAGCTTCCAGCCGGTGGCCGCCAGGCCGTCCTGGAGCGGCGGATTGAGTGTGTCCACGTGGGCGCGCAGGAAGGTCGCCCAGTCGTACGGCGCCACGCCATTGAGTGCGGCGACCACGTCGTCGAAGGTATAGGTCTTGGTGACGTAGCTACCGTTGTCGACGCCGAAGAACGCGCGGGCGAAGTCGTCCAGCGATTTGTGGTCCTGGGTGAGTGCGCGCAGCTTGGCGTCCACTTCCAGCCACATCATCTGGCCGCCGCTGTAGTACTCCTCGCTCATCTGCCAGCTGCGGAACGGCAGGCCGGAGCGACGCGCGGCAGTGGGGTCGTTGGTGGTGTCTTCCAGCGTACGCCACTGGAAGCCGACGCGGTTGCGTTCGTAGTTGGCGGCCGTCATGGCCAGTGCGTCGCGGAATTGCTGCGCCGACCATATGCCCGAACGCGCGGTCAGCACGTAGCCCCAGTATTGGGTCTGGCCCTCGTACACCCACAGCAGCGAATCGCCCATGGGCACGTTGAAGTTCGGCGTCCACAAATCGTCGGGGCGGCGGAACTTGCCGTTCCACGAATGCACGTATTCGTGCGCGAGCAGGTCGCGATCGGGCGCGGCATCCTTCCAGGCGGTGAAGTAGTCGGCGCCGAGGCCGTCTTCGCTGGACTGGTGATGCTCGGTGCCATTGCCGCCCAGCGTGTCCGACAGCGAGAACAGGAAATCGTAGTGATCGTAGTGATGCGAACCGAACAGCTTCAGCGCCTGGGTGACCAGCGCGCGGTGCACCTGTACTTGTTCCTTTGACATCTCCAGGTATTTCGGCGCATCGGCAAACACATCCAGATACACCGGCGCGTCGCCGGCCTGGGTCAGGTCAACGCGCTTGAAGTAGCGTCCCGCGTAGATCGGCGAATCAACCAGGTTGTTGAAGGTCACCGGCTTGAAAGTGACGGTGTCGCCGGACTTCGATGCGGTTTCCAGCGCCGTGCCCAGCTGCCAGTCGTGCGGCAGCGTCACGCTGGGCGCATACGTGATGCCGCGCGTGTAGTAGCCGGCCGGATAGAGCGAGACCTTGCTCCACTCCATGTCCATCATGCGGTCGGTGATCTCGAAACCTTCGCTGTCGGTGCGGCCGGACAGGTACTGGAAATCCACATCGAGCGACGACACACCCTCGGGCACGTCCAGATGGAAGGCGTAGACGTTGTACTTGTCGCGCTTCCACATGATCGGCTTGCCGTTGGCGCTGAGCTTGAGGCCGGCGAGCATGTTGATCGGGCCGGTCGGCGAGTGGTCGCCCGGGATCCACTGCGGGTAGAGCAGCGTCAGTGCGCCTGCTTTCACCGGCAAGCTTTCGTGCACGCGGAAGATGCCCTGCGTCGTGTCGCTCGCGTCCACATGCAGCGTCACCGTGCCTGGATACTCGCTGTCCTGCGGGGCGGGCACATCGTCGGTACGCGTCTGCTCCGCCACCGCCACACTCGCGCCCAGCGCGCAGGCCACGGCCAGAGCGAGCCGCGAAAACCTGCGACGCATAGCAGCCGCAGACGCGGCGGAAGGGGCGCGAGACATGAAGTGCTCCGGTGAGCGAATGGAAGATGGCGCAACTTAGCACCACCCGCGCATCGCACCGCCAGCGCCAAGCGTTGGCTCGACTTCGTCGTGGCGATGATCTAGCGGCCCCTTGCGGCACGGCGGGTGACTGGACGCCTGGCGATCGGGCTCTTYGGCAGGGTCTAGGGGCGGGCGTGCACGGGTGCGCTTTCCGCCCTCTCACGGATCGGCACTTGGCTCAAAAGAGCTCGGTGAAGCTGCGTACCCATTGACTCTGAGACTGTCTAAAAAATAAGCAAATGAGTTAGAGAAAATTCATTGAGCGAAAGGTTGGCGTTAGTCATCACCCCCTCCTGCCTGTCGCCACGCCATACGCTGGCGTTCGTTATTGTAAGTTAGTAGACAGCAAATGCCCGGAAAGGCGCATTTGATCGTTCTTGTTCAGCTAAGCGTGGCTGTGACGGCTGTCTAAGCATTTGTTTTTTCTGAAACTTACACATGGCTGACAAAAATCGTTGACTTTTTGTGATCCAGTTGTCTAAGTTCGATGAAGGGCGGCAGGGGGGACCTGCGGTTTTGAGCTCGGTTCAGAGGCTGACGGAACTGTCTTCAGGACAGTGCCGCGGGGACCTGCACGCCTAAGCAAAGCCAGGACGACGCCTGGCTTGCCACCTTCTTTGATCACGTCGTTAGGGGAGTCAAAACGTGAAGCATTTTGGAAACAGCAAACTGGCAACCGCTATCCGGCTGGGCCTGGCCGTGGGTGCCCTGGCCGCCGCAGGCAGCGTATTCGCTCAGGACACCGGCAGCAGCAACGCCACGCCGGATTCGGCCAAGAAGCTCGAAACCATCACCGTCACCGGTTCGCGCATTCGCAGCGTGGACGTGGAAACCGCACAGCCCGTCATCACCATGACGCAGGCCGACATCCAGAAGACCGGCCTGACCAGCGTCGGCGACATCCTGCAGAACCTCACCATCACCGGCCAGCCGACCTTCTCCAAGGCCGCCGTGCTGACCAGCAACACCGAGGAAGGCGGCCAGTACGTCAACCTGTACAACCTCGGCGAGAACCGCACGCTGGTGCTGGTGAACGGCAAGCGCTGGATGACCAGCCTCAATGGCTACACCGACGTGTCCACCATTCCGGTGGCACTGATCGAACGCATCGAAATCCTCAAGGATGGTGCCTCTTCGATCTACGGCTCCGACGCTATCGCCGGCGTGGTCAACATCATTCTCAAGGATCGCTTCAACGGCGCTGCCGTGAGCGGTTCGGTCGGCCAGAACGAAGGCGGCAACAACGACGGCACGCAGCAGGCCTACTCGTTCACCGTGGGCACCACCACGGACAAGTCGTCGATCGTGTTTGCYGCGACGTACAACAAGACCAGCGCCATCTGGGCGAAGGATCGCGACTTCACCAAGTACACCTATGGTGATTTCGACCGCACGGCCGGTTACAGCGGTACGGGCCCGTGGGGTCGCTTCACCAACCCCAACGACGGCGACACCTATGTGCTGAACCACACGGGTGATCCGAACCACATCGGCGTGGGCGCCGACTCGCGCAACATAAACAACTACCATGATGGCGTGCAGGACAACGATTACTTCAACGCCACCAACCAGATGATGGAGCAGCTGCCGACCGAGCTGAAGTMCATCTTCACCGAAGGCAGCTACAACCTTTCGGACAACGTGACGTTCAAGGCCACCGGCATGTACGCCGAGCGCAATTCGTCGACTCAGGTCGCCGGTTATCCGCTCACCAGCACCAGCCAGCCGAACTTCCCGGTGTACCTGAGCGGCGAGAGCTATTACAACCCGCTGCCGGGCAACGACCTGTCGTACGCGCGCCGCATCACCGAGCTGCCGCGCGTGAGCAGCGAAAGCGCCAAGTCGCTGCATTTCGATGCCGGCTTTGAAGGCAGCTTCGACTTCCTCAGCCATGCCTGGAACTGGGACGCTGGCTTTGGCTACAACAAGTACGACGTCGACACCACCAACACCGGCAACATCAACCTGCTCAACCTGCAGCAGGCGCTGGGCCCGTCGTTCCTCAACGCCAGCGGCGTCGTGCAGTGCGGTACCGCCGCCAACCCGATCGCGCTCAACCAGTGCACGCCGTTCAACATCCTCGGCGGCCCGAGCGCGTCGAACAAGCAAGTGCTGAACTACATCATGGCGCGCGAGCACGCCACGGATCAGAGCATCAACAAGGACTTCACCGCCAACATCACGGGCGGTTTGTTCGAGCTGCCGGCCGGCACCTTCAGCATTGCAGCCGGTATCGAACATCGCGGCGTCAGCGGTTACGACCAGCCCGATGAAATGGCCAGCGCCGGTTACACCACCGACCTTGCCGCCGGTCCGACCAATGGTTCGTACACCACCAACGAAGCCTACCTCGAGCTCAATGCGCCGCTGTTGAAGGATCTCCCGGGCGCCAAGTCGCTGGCCGTGGACGTCGCCAGCCGCTATTCGCACTACAGCAACTTCGGCAGCACCACCAACAACAAGTACAGCTTCACCTGGTCGCCGTTCGATGACCTGATGGTGCGCGGCACGTTCGCCAAGGGCTTCCGTGCGCCGACGCTGGGCGACTTGTTCGGCGGCGGTTCGCAGACCTTCGATCAGTACACCGATCCCTGCGACGTCAACTTCGGCAGCCTCAGCAACCCGTCCGTGGCCAAGAACTGTGCGGCCGCCGGTCTGTCGCCGACCAACTTCCACCAGTTGGATACGGCAGGCAATGCGGTGAAGGGCCCGAATCAGCAGGGCACCACGCCGTTCGTGGCCGGCGCCGGCAACCAGTACCTGCAGCCGGAACACAGCACCACCCGCACGCTCGGCCTCGTGTACAGCCCGCACTATGTGGACGGCCTGGACATGACGCTGGACTACTACGACATCAAGATCACCAACGTCATCACGCCGATCGACGCCAACTACGTGTTGGACCAGTGCTATCAGTACTCGGTGCAGGAGTTCTGCTCGGCGTTCCAGCGTGATGCCAACGGCCAGGTGATCAACCTCAACCGCGGCAACGCCAACCTGGGCTGGATCGAGACCACCGGCTACAACATGGGCGTGAACTATCGCCTGCCCGCGTTCTCGTTCGGCAAGTTCGTGTTCAACATGAACGTGAATTACCTCGACGATTGGAACCAGGTCAGCGCCACCAATGCTCCGGTGGTCAACTACGCCGGCCAGTACGGTTACAACCACTGGCGCGCGAACCTGGGCCTGGACTGGAACCTGGGCAACTGGGGCGCTACCTGGGGTATTCGCTACTACGGCGCGTTCCTGGACCAGTGCTTCAGCGACACCATCCACTGCAACATGCCCAACTACACCAGCGTGAACTGGGGCTACGGCACCGGTGCCAACCGCATGGGCGCCACCGTGTTCAATGACGCGCAGGTCCGTTACACCCTGCCGTGGAAGGGCACGATCGCGTTCGGCATGCGTGACATCTTCGACAAGCACCCGCCGAACACCGTCAACGCCTATGTGCTGGGCTACAACTCGTCGGGCTCGGTCGATCCGACGCTGGACCTGGGTCGCTACATCTACCTGCAGTACAACCAGACGTTCTAAGCAACACGCAAACCTGTAACACCTCCCCGCAACACGTTGCCGGGGCTCCGCAAGGGGCCCCGGCCTTTTTTTGTGCGGGATGTGTGTGCGGCACCGAACAAGAGGCCTTGAAGCAGAGCCTCCCCCAGCCTCAGTCCATCAACCACCGCCGCGCCTGCTTGTCTGTGGGAGCGCACCCTGTGCGCGACAGCCACGCCGGGGTGTACCGCTCTGTAGGTTTGTCGCGCACAGGGTGCGCTCCCACAAAATGGCCGCCCATCACTCTCAATCTGCGACCCAAGGCGTGCGCACCCTTGTAGGAGCGCACTTGTGCGCGACAGCCACGCCGGGTGTACCGCTCTGTAGGTTTGTCGCGCACAGGGTGCGCTCCCACAAAGAAAAGGCCGCCCATCACTCTCAATCCGCGACCCAAGGCGTGCGCACCCTTGTAGGAGCGCACTTGTGCGCGACAGCAGGGCTGGGATGTACCGCTTCGTAGGCTGGTCGCGCACAAGTGCGCTCCTACAAAAGAACCACCCGGTCGGGCAACGACGAGCGTTGTCCGGCTCTTGATGCGGCTCTAGACCTTCGGGGTTCCCGTATGTCGTTGCCGGGGCTCTGCGAGAGGGCCCCGGCCTTTTTTGTGCAGGATGTGTCTGCGGCACCGAACAAGAGGCCTTGAAGCAGCGCCTCCCCCAGCATCCGTCCATCAATCACCGCCGTGCCTGCTTGTCTGTGGGAGCGCACCCTGTGCGCGACAGCCACGCCGGGGTGTACCGCTCTGTAGGTTTGTCGCGCACAGGGTGCGCTCCCACAAGAAAATCGCCGCCCATCACTCTCAATCTGCGACCCAAGGCGCGCGCACCCTTGTAGGTGTAGG
>NZ_JBFTRY010000012.1:0-59482 GCF_056399745.1 Dyella sp. 01N36 | reverse complement strand
CCCTTCACGATTGCGAAGCCCCCGAAGTGATGACGAACCGGTCGAACCGGCGTTGGCAAACCCCTGAAAGGTCCGTGTGCTGACAAGCACGCCAAAGCGATTGGGAGCCGACGCGCGACTAGCTCATCGTGGCCCGGCACCGCCTGACGGTGCAGCAACTAGAGGCCGGATATACGTGTGCAGTCGACACGGACGCCAGAGCTAAGAGATGCTTGGCAAAGGGGAGGAGTCCATATACGGACCTAACGGGTGATGATCTTTATAGTCACGTTCTAGGGAGGGGGACATGCGATACAAAAGGATTTTTGCTTTTGCGTGCTTGCTGGCCGTCGCGTCGCTTGGCTATGCATTCCCAGCCCAGCCAGCGTCACCTCAGGCGGAGGAGTCCAAAAGCATTGCGACACAAGAAGCCTTCCAACATGCCGTTGACGCACAACGTGCCGCTATAGCCAAAGAAAATTCGATGACTCCGAGAGCCGCCTGGGCTGGCGACTATTACTTCGGTGATGGTGAGGGCGCGAACGTGTCCCTATCTCTCGCCCCCGTTTCTGGCGTTGCTGCCACATGGCAGGGGTGCCTTGGTACCTACACCGCTAACAAGGGAAGGGTGATTCCTCAAGCAGACGGCAGTCTGCTGCTTAAGTATGAGCGACCCAACGATCAGAGGGGTCTCGGCTTTGCTGACCACGTAGTGCCTATCGCCTGGGGCGAACGCATGTACATGATCTCCGAAAAGGAGCTTCCAGCCTTTGCCAGCGCGGTGAATTTGGGTGATGAGCCGCGGACAGGTGAACAGGGTCTGTTTCTCATGCGCAAGGGAGATGAACTGCGCAAGGTATACGGCATGCCTATCCTGCCACCTGCTCAGCAGTCGCTGATTCGCGAAGTGCCGCTGGAAGTCGGCGTGGTCTCAGCGAATCGGCTGCACGATAAACGTGCCGACCAATTCGAGTGCCGGTATCGGCTGGAACTAGATCACGGTGCAAACGACGGTCTGGCGGCTGGGATGGAGCTTCTGGCGACCGGGGGCTGTGCAGGAAATCGCATCACCCTAGAACACACGACACCAACTCGCGCCGTTGGCACCATGAGCTTGTTCGGCGATGAATGCACCAAGTTGGATCGGCGGCCCTCAACCAAGACTCGCTTTACATCTGGCGCTTATCGGGGGATGTCTTCAAACGATAAACCCTGAGTGGATACTGGCCTCAAACACCCCAAGCCCGGCCTTAAAGGGGGCGTCTCGAAAGAGGGGGGGGTACACATCTAATGACCGCTCCGACCCGAAGCGGACGCTTGGCAGGAGCTTCTACAAAGGAGAGAGTGCGTGAGACAGCCGAAGACGTATGGACTTGTTCTGGTTGCTTTGGCCTGCGCCACCGCGGCGGCTATTACCGCTTTTCGAGGTCCCGAGCACTTTGAGGATCATGGTGTCTTCGCCGCTCTCGCCGCTGTGGTACTGGCAGGCAAAGTGCTACTCGATTGGCGCAGCGAGCGCTGAGCGATAGGCGCGCTTAGGCAGTGCATTTCGGCCCGTGCCCGAGGTCGTCATCATTTGAGACGGATGCATAGACGTGGTGTTCCGGCGCTTGGTGGCATCCGGCATTTCCCGACTTAGAAAAAGGTCCCCGAGAGGAGGGCCTTCTTCACTTTCAATTGGCTATGCCCCGGATGCCTTTGGGGCATTTGCCAGCGAATGAACAGCGACGGCTGGCCGCTGAAGCAAACGCGACAACCTGTCTGTCTGCTCAGCGCAAGATCAACGCCGCCGGCGCCTTGCTGCCAGGCCGCGCGATCGCGTACATCTGCCAGCTGATGTCCTTCAGCAGCGCGTAGTGATCGTCGCCCAGCGTGTAAAGATCGAAGTGGCCCTTATCGGGTAAGAACCGGAAGTCCGACTTGGCGCCCAGGCCATCCAGTAAAGCTTTCAACTTGTGCGCGGGGCCCTCCAGGTAGGCGCTATCGGCGCTGCCCACATAGAGGTGGATCTTGCCGTCCAGATCGCCCTTGAACTGCGGCCATTGCTGCTGCAAGCGATAGGCGATGTCGTAGTGGTCATGCCAGTAGCTCATCACTTTGGGATCGACCGCGCCGGTGTCGCGATCGAACATCGGCATCGGCCGACCGTCCTTGCCGCGCGGCGAGAACACCCACTCGAACGAGGCCATCTGACCGCCGTACTCGCCGATGACCCGTTCCTGCTTGGAAAACTCTTCCAGCGTGACCAGCACCTTGCCCTGGTCACGAAGAAACGGCCGCGGCTTGCCCTGCGCATCGCGATAGAGGTTGGCGTTTGGCGCGTACAGATCCACGCCAATGAAATCGTGGAAATCGCTTGGGTCCGGCGAGGTCGACCAGGTGCCGCCGAAGATGGACGGGTAGTTCGTCTGCAGCCATAGCGTGGCCCAGCCGCCGGACGAATGGCCGTTGAGGAAACGCCCGTTCGGCGTGGCGTCCATGTGGTACTTCGCCTCCAGCGCCGGTATCAGCTCGGCGGTCAGCGCCTGCCCCCAGGGGCCGTTGTTGACCGAGTCGGCGAACTCCACCGTGCCGGTGTAGCCAGACTCATCCAGGAACACCCAGATCATCGGCGGCATCTCGCCCTTGCTCATCGCCGCATAGACACTGGCCAGCACGGGAATCATGCGGTCGTTGTTGCCACTGAAACCATGCGTGTAATACACCGTCGGGTAGTGCGTCGTGGCGTGGGCGTCGTAGCCCGGCGGCAGCAGTACGCGGCCACGCATGGCGATCGGGCGGCCCCAGAAAGCGCTCAGCGCAGGGCTGGTGAAGTCGATCGCTTGCGTATGCGCGCGCGCTTGCGCCAGCAATTGACGCACCGCGGCCGGAGTCTGGGCCGACAGCGTCCACGGATCGCTCGCCGGCAGGGCGCGCGTGAGCTTCAACACCGGCGCTGAGGTGGCCGGCAGATGCACCGACACCACCTCGCTGACCAGATCGCCCGCGCCACGACCGTCTACGACGTTATAGCCGTGATCCACATCGAGCACTGCCTGCATCACGTAGTCGCCCGGCGGCAGCTTGGAAAAAGCCGCCGGAAATGCCTGTTCATCGGCGTCAAGCGTCACCGGCTGGCCTGGCTGCAGATGGGTCACCTCGCGCGCCGCTACCGAGGCCTGCTCGGGAAAAAACGGACTGGCATCGACCGCCTCGACCTTGCCGTCCTTGGCCGCTGCCTGCGCCGCCTTGGCCTCGCTGGCGAATAACAGCAGGCGACCGCTGACCGGCTGCTGGGAGGCGCCGTCCAGTTCGATCTGGAACAGACTCTGCGCCGGCGCGGCCTGCTCGGCCTGTGCCAGTCCCGTCCACGCCATCCCGGTGCCGCTTACGCACACTGCCAGCAGTGCGGCGGCGATCTTGGTTTTATATTGACCCACAAACACTCCTAGGCGGCCATAGGCGCCGCCGGTAAAAACATCGCTGATCCAGGAAGCCAATACGAGCTGGGATCCCGGGTATTCTAATTTGGCGTTGACTGGCGCCAATGGCTTTCGCCGCAAGTCCTGATCGTTTGCTTGTGCGTGCGCTGCAGTCATCGTCATGGCAACAGACATCCCGCCAACCATCGATCGCAAGTACTTGTTCGTGATTTGTCTCCAGGAAAGGCCATTGGGGCAATGGCTCTTTTCTACTTCGCTGGCAGTACGAACCCGGTTACGTATTTTTTCTGTCGGATGAAATGAGAGCTGCTCCGAACTCTTCCTGCATGACGAGGCCGGAAATTCGTACCTCCTGCAGTTGCGGGGAGACTAAGCGTCACCGAGGGCCCAAGCCGCGCCAAGGTCAACGAAGCGGAAGAACTTGCTTGTCTTGAGCTGCGCGTGCGCCAGCCGCGCAGCGGCATGATGTCGTTGGCCCGAATTGACCATCAGGCCAAGACGAGATCTCTCAAGGAACATCACTCATGAATCTCACTTGTAGCTTAGGTCGGAACCGTAAGGTCCGCTTTCGACCCGCAGCGGACCTTGCGATACTTGCTTGAGGTTCGTTGGGGGCATGGGGATGGCGCGAGAATGGAACCTGAGTGGGCGCTTGCGGCTGGGCATCGTGTGCCTCGCTGTGGCCTACCTGTTGGTTGCCTGGTTCTGGAGCGCGTATCACCGGTCCATCATGTCTTCCGCCTATGACTGCTCGGCGATGCTTTTGATTCTGGCGCTGGTTCCCAAGCGAACACGACTATGGGTCGCTGTTTGCTTTGCGGTTGCCGTGCCGCTTTTCGTGCGACTTGCGTTGGATTTTTCTCGTCTCTCACAGTAGCGATTGGCTACGAGCTGCCGCGAGATCGGCATGGAAGCCTGCGGTGGCGCTGCAGGCAACGGGTTGTCGCGTGAAGTTGATCGCGCCGCAGTTCGTGGAGCCGTAGGTAAGAAGCAACAAGAATGACGCCAGGGATGCGGGGGCGACATTGGAACGGTGGGAGAATAGATCTTACGGTGCTGCGAGCTACGATCGAAAACGGGATTGAGCACCACGTTTAGAGGTCACGCAGGAGGTCGTATGAGTGTTGATGAGAAGATCAACGACTATTTCGCTGCCCAGCCCGAGCCGAAGCGCACCGATATGAGGGAGTTGCACCGCGTGATCCTGGGTCTCATGCCGAAGTGCAAATTGTGGTTCATGGATGGCAAGGACAGTTCAGGCAAAACCGTCTCCAACCCAAATGTCGGGTACGGAACTCAGACGTTGAGATACGCCAACGGAGACACCCGGGAGTTCTACCAGATTGGCATCAGTGCAAACACCACGGGTATTTCCGTCTACATTCTCGGGATCGAAGACAAGAAGTACTTGGCGCAGACCTATGCAAAGGATCTTGGCAAGGCCAAAGTAACCGGGTACTGCATCAAGTTCAGAAGGCTGCGCGACATAAGCATAGAGACACTGAAAGCAGCCATGCGATATGGCATTGATCAGACGACCGGCTAGCATGGCTGGCAGTAAAGGCAATCGTACCTGTGCGTTGCCGGAGCTGATGTGTCCATGACCCTGCTGGGCGGCTCAGTAGCAGCGGGATAACGTACGCACGCAGCGCAAGGTCCGCTTCCGATCCAAAGCAGAAACCCCATTTGGCCTACTGCCGCCATAAGATTCGTCAAGCCGTTCCAGCCTCAGGTGACAAATGGCCAAGTACCCTGTTGTGAACATCGGCGAGTTGCGTCGCATCGTGAACGACCTTCTGGATCATGTTGAATCCGTGAATGGCCCTGAGCTTCGACTTGACCAGGACTATTACTGGGATTTGAACAGCGAGGCCATGTACGACGTCACCAAGAAGGTGTCTAACGTCGATCTGGTGGGAAGCCTCGGTGATAGTTGGGAGTTTCTACTGAACATGCAGCGCGACGACATCAAGCAATATGGCCCTTCCCTCATGCTCATCCATGCGGCGCCACTGTTGCGCTAGATCGGGGAGAAAGTGGGTCAGTAGGCGGAAGTGCCACCTTTCGGGTCGAAGCGGCCACCGTTTGGCATCCGGGCATGCCGCGCCATCTGCCAATCCAGTACAGGGGATGATTTCATGCAGGCGACGATCACTGGGCTGGCGCTCGTACTGGCAGGGATGAGCATGGCGTCAGCGTCCCATGTGGGACAGGCCGCTTCGCGTGGCGACCTCAATGCGCCCGACACCTATTTCCGTTCGTCTTGGAAATCTACGTGCTCGGTTGCGGGCGGCCCCACGATCATCGAGTTCACGTCGGCTGGCGGAGATGCCACCGAGGACGATATGCAGGTGGTGGCAACGTGGCCTGACGGGTCGTCGACCAAGGTGGGCTTGAAACCGGGGCTCTTTCCCCAGGCCAGGGGATTTTCCAGCGCAAGTGCTGGCTGCGAGGGGATCGGTGTGACGGTGCCGCGGCAGGATCAGATGTTGCTTTGGATTAAACGCGACGAGAGACCGGCCAGGTCCCGCATGGTGCTGGTGTTGCTGGACACGAATCAACGGCGCGTGCTTGATGTGGTGGACGACGCGGGAAACGAACTGTGGGGCAGCGAACTTTGCCTGACAAAGTCGCAACCAGCACTTTACGAAACGGTACTTGTCGGCGGCTACCAGGCGCGCGGCCAGACTGCTGAACCTCTGGATCTGCCGCGTATCATGCGTATCGAAGTAGTTGGCAACCAACTGAAACCGACTTGGGGTGACTGGGTCTCCAAATCGCACAGGAAAGGTAAGTGCTTCGATTAATGGCGGGCAAAGAGTCAAGCGGTTAAAGCGTCCACGTCCGACCCCATGTCGGCATGTCAGAGACCAGGCCGCATGTCGAAGCGGCGGCCCCGGGCATATGAAGACCGCGCTGGGCACCAAGGCCAGATGCGCCGATGGGCGTTGAGCCGTGCCCCGGCGCCTGACGATCTTGTGAATGGCTGCGCAACTTCCGGCGCTTTTCGTCGGTTCCTTGCGCCACGGGCGCTTTTTTATGCGATGTTGTCTGCACATCGCAAGTACCTGCAGAGAGTCTGCGGCTCCTTGCGGGGGACGCCAACCATTTCTCTTCTCAGGTACGGGACCAACATGAAGCGCGCTCTTTCCTTTCTTATCGTGGCCAGCTTGCTTGGCGCCAGCGGTCTGGCTGTTGCTTCGTCCCATGATGATCACGGTCATGGCAACGACAAGCATTGGGACGACGACCATGGTCATGGCCACAATCCCAAGGACGAGGGCCGCCACGACAACGGCAAGCACAAGGGCTGGTACAAGAAGGGCGACCGCTTGCCGGATTACTACTATGCGCGCGAGTACTACGTCGTCGATTACCCGCGGTATCACCTGCGCCGGCCGGATCCCGGCTACCGCTGGGTGCGCGCGGACGGCGGCCAGTTCTATCTGACGCTGATCTCCAGCGGCGTCGTCATCGATATCGCCGCCGGCCTCTGATCGCACATCGGGTTCAGCAGGCCATCCTGGTTGACTGCCTGCTTCCGGCCGGAGGCAGGCCGTCGAGGCAAGTCGGAAGGCAAGCAGCAGGCGGCAGCGCCGCGACTGTCACCTGGGCTTCGCATTGCCCATAAACTACGCATCTTATCCAGGAGATGCCCGCTCGTGACGCACTATATCGGCCCCTTGCTCACGCGCTCCGTTGCCGACGGGCTGTTTGCTGCGCGCGATGCCGGCGCCAGTGAATGGGCGGGTTCGATGGACCTGGGGCGTTCGAGCGGCAGCGCAGCGCTGAACGCGGAAGGCTGGCAGTGGAAGGGCCAGGGCTATCCGTATCCGGCGAAGGTCAAGGATCGCACCATCTATTACTGGGACGGTGAGGCGTTCTCACCGGTGTCGCGCTATGCCGGCTCGCTGATCAAGCTGGTGCCCACCGAGTGGGGCGCGCCTACCTTCGAGATCGACGGCATCAAGATGCTGCCCACCTCCAAGGAATCGCCGGTGGACGATGCGCGCCGCAAGGTGGCGTTGGTGGACCCGCGCGACAAGGTGGTGCTCGATACCTGCGGCGGCCTCGGGTACTTCGCAGCGTGTTGCCTAGAGGCGGGCGTGGCGCGGCTCCAGTCGTTCGAAAAGAATCCGGACGTGCTGTGGTTGCGCACCATCAATCCGTGGTCGCCGGATCCGGACTCCGATGCCGCTGGCGGCCGGCTTGAACTGACCCATGCGGATGTCTCGCAGGCGATCGTGCAGATCGCCGATGCCTCGGTGGATGCCTTGCTGCACGATCCACCGCGCTTTGGCATTGCCGGTGAGCTGTATTCGCAGGTCTTCTACGATCAGCTGGCGCGCGTGCTTCGTCGCGGTGGTCGCCTGTTCCATTACACCGGCAGTCCCAATAAGCTCACGAGCGATCGTGATGTTCCGCGCGAAGTGGCCACGCGGCTGGAGAAGGCGGGTTTCCGTGCCGAGCTGGCATTGGATGGCGTACTCGCAACGCGGCGCTGAGCAGGGCGCTTGACGAGTAGACGGCTAAACATCTGACGGAGGTTTTGCATGTCTGGCAGAACGGCATCGTGTTACTGCGGTCAGTTGAGCATCGAGGTGCAGGGCGAGCCGCTAGGCGTCGGGGTCTGCCACTGCCTGGCCTGCCAGCAGCGCACGGGCAGCGTGTTTGCTGCGCTGGCGGGTTTTAGTGCGCCATACAAGGTCACCGGCCATGCCACCGAATTCGTGCGTACCGGCGACCACGGCTCGCAGTTTCGCTTCCGCTTCTGCCCTGTATGCGGGAGCAACGTGTTCCACACGGAAGAGGGCGTGGAGGGGCGCGTCTCGGTGGCGGTGGGCGCTTTCGCAGATCCCTCATTTCCGCCACCGGCCGACTCGGTCTATGAAAGCCGGCGGCACTGCTGGGTGCAGTTGCCCGAAAACGTCACGCGCTACGACACCGACCCGTCCTAGCGCGCATCGTCACGCGATCACTCAATCCTTGATCGCGCCCAGCTGCTTGAGCAGGGTCAGGTTGTCTTCCAGGTGCCAGTTTTCGACGATCTTGCCGCCGGTGACGCGGTAGATGTCGGTGGCGATGAAATCGATCGCCTGTCCCTTGCCCTGGATGCCGTTGAAGTTGCCGGTGAAGTGGCCGGCGAAATGCAGATGCGACACCACGCGGTCGCCGACCACGAGCATCTGTTCCACCTCGCAGGTCAGGTCCGGCACCGCCTGGCGAAACGCCTTGGAAGCCTGTAACGGACCGTCAGGCCCTTGCACGCGTCCCGGCGGCGGCGTGCGATCGACAAACTGAGGCGACAGCGCCTGCTTGGCCAGTGCTTCATCGCCGTTGTTCCAGAACGTGTCGTAGCGTCGGGCGGCCAGCACGTTGGCGCGGGCGGTGCCTTTGGGCAGGCTGGGATCAACGATCAGCTGTTTGGGCACGACCAGTGAGACGTCGGTGGCCGCCTGGGCCAGGGGTGCGGCAGCAAGTGCAGCCAGGAGCAGGGGGGCGACGAGGTGACGAGGGGCCATGACCGGTCTCCGAAAGGGTGGCTTACGTTAGCGCTGGCCCGGTGACGAAAGAATCAGTGCGGCGCGCAAAGCATCCTTTCCAAAAACGAAAAAAAGGCCGGCCAAGGGGGCTTGAACCGGGCCGGACGAGCCCCAGCAGGACGTGCGCCGTTGGGGTCGTCAAACGCATTTCAAGTGGCCATGCGATCTATTTGGACGGCTAAATAATCGCTGAAAGTGCTTCCTTGAATCACCTGCTGCCAGCCACATCTCCTTGTCACCGGTCGCTACGGGGCCGGTGCGTCGCTGCATGTTGCGCGACGTCTACCTGTTGCTCATTGGAGAATTGGTTATGCGTACTGTTCTGGATTTTTCGCCGCTGCATCGTTCCAGCATCGGCTTTGATCGCGTGTTCGACTTGCTGGAAGCAGCGCGCACGCAGGCCAACGACAACTGGCCGCCGTTCGACTCGGTAAAGCTCAGTGAAGACAGCTACCGCATCACGATGGCCCTGGCCGGCTTCAGCCGTGAAGACATCAGCCTCACCGTGCAGGCCAACATGCTTACCGTCAGCGGCGAGCGCAAGGGCGAGCAGGAAGGTGAAGTGCTGCACCGTGGCATTGCCAACCGCCCGTTCAACCGCCGCTTCGAGCTTGCCGAGCACGTGCAGGTGACCGGTGCGCGCATGGAGCATGGCCTGCTGGTGATCGACCTCAAGCGCGAAGTGCCCGAGGCTTATAAGCTGCGCCGCGTCGAGATCAGTGACTCGGCGGTGTCGCCGTCCGTGTCGCAACTGCGCGATCAGGCCGCGTAATTGCAGCTGGCCACAAGCTGATGGCACCGAGAGGGTGACGGCGTCGTCACCCTCTTTTTGCATGTCCGTGATGCGCGCCGGTGACACTGGTGTTCCATCGATCGAACGTCACAGGAGTACCGCATGCGGGCTAGTCGAATGCTCGTCACGGTGTTGATTGCCATGCTGGCGTGGCCGGCCGCGCATGCACAGCAGCTCGCCAATGAACCGGTGAAGCAGCTGGATCTCAAGCGCTATCTCGGTCAGTGGCACGAGATTGCGCATCTGCCGATGTTTTTCCAGCGCCAGTGCGTGGACAACATCAGTGCCGCCTACCGCTCGTTGCCCGACGGCCAGGTGAGCGTGCGCAACGCCTGCCGCACGCGCAATGGCGAGATGGACGCATCCGATGGCGTCGCTCGCACCACGCCGGTGGCCGGCGCACTCAAGGTGCGCTTTGCGCCTTCATGGTTGTCCTGGGTGCCCTGGGTGTGGGCGGACTACTGGGTGCTGGATGTCGACCCGGATTATCGCTGGGCGCTGGTGGGCAGCCCGAGCCGCAACTATCTGTGGGTATTGTCGCGCGATGCGCACATGCAGCGCAGCCAGTTCGAGGCCTTGCGTCATCGCGCGGCAGAGCGCGGCTATCCCACCGAGCGGCTGGTGATGTCCGCGCCGCTCGATTAAGCGTCGTCGGCGCGTTCGCGCACGCGATCCATCAGCTCGCGCAGGCGCTTTTGCTCATCACGGCTGAGCACGCCGAACAGCTGTTCCACCGCGTGCCGCTTGGGTCCCTGCACCTCGTCGAGCTTGGCCTGGCCGACCGCGGTGATGATCACCAGCTGGGCACGCCGGTCGCTGGGGTGGGGTGAGCGCTCGATCCAGCCACTTTCCTCCAGTGCATCCAGCGCCGTGGTCACGGTGCGGGGTGCGTAACCCATCTGCGTGGCGATATCGCTGGGCCGGCACGGCGCCAGTCGGGCCACCAGGGCCAACAGCTTGGCCTGCGAGAGCGAGAGGCCGGCCGCTGTCATGGCCGCGTCGACGTGCTTGCGCACCAGGTGATGCAGCGCGAGAAAGGCATCGGCCAGTTCGACCGTGGCCGACTTGCCGGGGGTTGACTTGGTTGGGGGCGTCATGGAAAAGTATTGAGCAAGCTCACTATGAGTTGCATCCATTATACCGTCGCGCCCCCACCGCGACCAGCGAGGTCCCCATGTCCACCTCTCCCCGTGAAATCCGGCGCGTCCGCCATCCCCTGAAAATGCGCGAACTGACCGTGAAGCGCCTGACCCCAGTCTCGCCGCGCCTGTTGCGCGTCACCCTGACCGGCGATCTGGACGACTTCGTGTCCGCCTCGTTCGACGATCACGTGAAGCTGTTCCTGCCGGCCGATGGCGAGTCACGGCCAGCGTTGCCCACCGTGACCGAGCAGGGCATGACCTTCGATCCATCACGTCCGCGCCCTCCCAGCCGCGACTACACCCCGCGCCGTTACGACCGGGCCGCCAACGAGCTGGATATCGAATTCGTGCTTCATGGCGACGGTCCAGCCGTGTCGTGGGCGCGAAACGCCGGGGTGGGCGGCGTGCTGGGCCTGGGCGGCCCGCGGGGTTCATCGATCCTGCCCGACGGGCTCGACTGGTACCTGCTGGTCGGTGACGAAACCGCCTTGCCGGCGATCGCGCGTCGCCTGGAAGAGGCCGCAGCGGGCGAATGCATCGTCGCTCTGGTTGAAGTGGAGAGCGCCGACGCACGCATCGACATCACCACCGCAGCAAACGCCAGCGTCACCTGGCTGTGCCGGGAGACCGGCGACGCCGGGCTGGCGGCCGCCGTGGCCGAGTTGATCCTGCCCGAAGGCGACGGCTTCGCGTGGGCGGCCGGCGAGTACGCCAGCATCCGCCAGGTGCGCCAACGCCTGATCGATGTGCATGGGCTGGACCGCCAGCGCATCCGTGCCTCCAGCTATTGGAAGCAGGGCGAAGTGGCCAGCCATGAAACGCTGACCGACTGAGGTCAGGCGCGCGCTCTACGTAGTTTTGCTATTCCACTTTGCAAACCGCGGGCGTCAAATGAAGCGCTCAGGGCCGGCGCTACGCATACCCAGGCCTTCATCGTGAGGTGGCAATCATGTCGAAGACGAAAGACGGGCAAGCTCCCAAGGTCACCCGCATGTCGAGGACGAAGGACGAGCGAGCTCCCAAGGTCACCCGCAAGCGCCCCGCGAGCGCGGACAACGGGCCCTACGACAAGTTCGCCCATCGCGGCGACGGGCCGCTGTCGCAGGAGAGCTGGCTGAAGAGTCCGGGCGATCGTCAGGCGATGGCACGCGCCATCCGCGACAAGGTGACCCGCAAGTCGCTGGGTGGCTGGAAGCCGGCGAAGAATCGCTTCGATCCCGTCGATGTGCTGATGGAAACCTCCAAGGGCCGCGTGGAATCGCTGGTGCCGATCCGTTATGGCCGCATGATGGCCTCGCCGTTTGCGTTCTATCGCGGCGCGGCGGCGATCATGGCGGCGGACCTGGCCACTACCGCGAGCACCGGCATCCATCTGCAGATTTGCGGCGACTGCCATCTGGTCAACTTCGGCGGCTTCGCCACGCCCGAACGCAAGCTGGTGTTCGACATCAACGATTTCGACGAAACCACCGTGGGCCCGTGGGAATGGGACATCAAGCGCTTGTGCGCGAGCCTGGTGGTGGCCTCACGCGCGAACGGCTTCAGCGAGGGCGACGCCAAGGACATCGCGTGGGAGGCCGCAACCGCCTACCGCACGCACGTGGCCGACTACGCCCAGATGCCGGTACTGGAGGGGTGGTACGACCATATCGATCTGCAGGACGTGATCGATCGCATGCGCGACGAGGAGATGAAAAAGCTCGCGACCAAGAGCGTGCACAAGGCCGTGCAATACACCGCGCATACCAAGGAGTTCATCAAGCTCACTGTCGAAGGCGGCTCACCGCCGCGCATCCAGGACGAGCCGCCGCTGATCTATCACGACGAGGATCTGGCCAATTACATCTCGCCGGACGAGCGCGCCGCCGCGTTTGCCGACTATCGCGAGTCGCTGCTGCCCGAACGGCGCGTGCTGCTGGATCGCTTCAATGCGGTGGACTCGGCCGTGAAGGTGGTGGGCGTGGGCAGCGTGGGCACCTATTGCGGCATCTTGCTGATGGTGTCGGGCAATGGCGATCCCTTGTTCCTGCAGTTCAAGGAGGCGCGGCAATCGGTGATCGATCCATTTGTCGCCAACAAGCCCTACAAGCACCAAGGTCAGCGCATCGTGTCCGGCCAGCGCCTGATGCAATCGGCCAGCGATTTGTTTCTGGGCTGGTCGCAAGGGCCTCGGCGCCACTTCTATGTGCGCCAGCTGCGTGATGCGAAGGTTTCGCCCCAGGTGGAGATCATGCGCGTCCCCAATCTGCGTCGTTACGGTCGCCTGTGTGCACACGCGCTGGCACGCGCGCACACGCGTTCGGGCGATGCGGTGCTGTTGTCCGCGTACCTGGGCAAGAGCGATGCGTTTGCCGATGCCATCGCCTCATTCGCGGTGCCGTATGCGGACCAGAACGATCGCGACCACGCGACGCTGGTGAAGGCTGTGCGCGCCGGCAAGGTCGATGCGATGACCATCCCTTAGTGCGACGGCGGCGCTGTCTGCAGGAGCCGCGTCGCCAGCTCCACGCTGTGCGGTGCGGCCAGGCCGCCGAAGTGGTTGTCCACTTCATCCAGCTGTTGTTTCGCCGCGGCGATGTCGTTGCGCGCCCATGCCGCATCGACCTTGGCCAGCGCCTGTTCCAGTTCGCTGGCGATACGTGCGCGGCATGCCTGAAGCCGGGTGGCGTCGGGTGGTTGGTGGCTTTCCAGCGACGTCAGGGCGCGATCCAGTGCAACGGCGCTGGCCAGGTCGTGACCTGTCGAGGGGATCGAGCGCAGGTCGACATCGTCGATGCACCATTCGTGCAGGGAATGGCGGCTTTGCCGGTCCACGTCCATCCGGGCGGAATCTTGCTGGCCGGTGAAATAGACGATGCGCGTGCCCGTCTGAAACTGTTCAAGCAAGGCTCGCGGAGGCAGCGGAACAGCGCTGCCGATGGGATCGCTGCCCGCCTCCAGCAATGCACCGTGGAACAAGTCCGGATAGCCAAGCGCAAGCCGCAACGCCACGCGCGAGCCGCCTGAGAAGCCGCCGATATAGACGCGCTGTGGATTCACGCGGTATCGCGCCATGGCGTTGACGGCGGCAAGCAAGGCCACGGGATCGCGACGATCCAGCAGGCTGGTGTCGTTGCCGATATTCGCGGCGGTTACAAAGATCATGCCGTGGCGATCGAGGATAGACGTCCATTCACTCGGCACCCGCGCCTCGTTCCACGGTGGCACGAACACGAGCAGGGCGTAACCGTCGGGCGGCGCCTGCGCAGGCACGTACAGGGCAAACTGCTCGCGCGTCAGGTCGATGGGTTGGTCGACAATCGCGGTGCCCGTCGATGCGGCGCGTTGTTGCAGGCGCCATCCATTCAAGGGCGTCACCAGTCGGCGCATCAGCTCGGGGCTGCTGGAGACACTGCCGTATTGCGTGAACACCACCTGGGTGAGGACGCCCTGGGCACCATCGCTGGCCGAGGCGGCAAACGCCACCCCGGCCATGCATGCCAATAAAAGGCCACGACAGTTCATCTCGAAAGACTAGCACCGCGATTGCACGGCGCGGCCGGTTGTACGGGTTACTTGCCGGGCGTTTGTGGCATCACCATCGTGCTTGTCCCGTACGGCGGGTGCAGGGTGCCCTTCGCGTAGTCGATAGTCAGCTGCATATAGCCGGCCGAATAACACGTGCTTACGCGTTCGCCATCGGGCTTCAACTCGTACTCGGTCATTCCGTGCTCGGCATGCGGAAACAGTGCGGTGGTGATGGGCAGACCCTTGGCTTGCAGCGAGGCCAGCCGACGCAGGGTCTCACCGCTGGGTGCATCGATATCGTCCTGCGCCAGTTCCCACAGCTGCGGCGTGTGGAGTTTCTCAAGCACCGCCATGGAGTCGTAGTGCCAGGGCGTGTTCCACATATACGCCTTGCCCTTTTCGCGGATATCGGCGCTGCTCATGGGCAGCACGAGATAGCTGAAATCGCCGCGCACATCCTTGTACCAGGGCTCCTTGCCGTACTTGGCCTTGGCCGCGTCGAGCAGGTCGTAGCCTTCGGCGAGATGGCTGGAGAGGATCAGTCCGATGGCATCGGAGAGCTCCCACGCCTTGTCGATCACCGACTGGTCGTAGCCCTTGAGCTTGAGGTCGAACGCGACGGCTTCGCGATCTTCTTCCAGCGGCGAGATGGCAAGGCCATAGCCCACGATCACGAAATCCACCTTGGTGCGCGAGGCGGCGAGCGGAGCCACCCAGCCGCCCTGGCTGCCGCCTCGATAGCCCACGCGGCCTGCGCGCGCGCCGGCCAGACGACGGGCCTCGGCGACCGCGGCCACTGCATCATTGGCGAGCACGTTGAAATCCTGCGTGTAGATGCCACCGGAGGCGCCGGTGCCGCGCTTGTCGTACACGAACGCGCCCACGCCTTCGGCCGGAAGTTCGCGCTGCATGAAGTCGAAGGAGAGCGCCGAATCATGCTCCGAGCCGTGCACCAGCACGACCACCGGAACCTTGGCCTTGCCCGGCGGCAGGATCAGCCGGCCGACCAGCCGCGTGCCGCCGTCGCCGGCAAAAGTGATGTCCTGCACCTGCAAGGCGATGCGCTCGCCCTGTTTGCCATCGAAGGTCAGCTTGCCCTCGGCGCAATCGCTGAAACGCACGTCCTTGCCATCGGGCCGGTCAGTCCAGCCAAAATGGCTGGTCCATACCTCGTTCGCGCCGCGGGTGAGCTTGCCGGTGCTGCCATCGAGGCGTCGCCAGCGCAGCCCATCGTCATCCGTTGGCGCAATGTCCAGCGTGCTGCCATCGCTCAGGCGATAAGCGCCGACATGGCAATTGGCGGTTGGTGTGGCAGCGGCAAGCAAGGTGGCGAGTAGCGTGGCTAGCATGGACGTTTCCATCGTCGATGAGTGATGGGCAGGCTAGCACCGGGGCCGCACACACCCACTGGCCGCAAGTCATGGCGGTGCCAAGAGTCATGGCTGTTTGTGCGGACCTAGTGCGCGGCGTTTGCGACAAGCAGGCCCGTTGGCGTGTCAATCAACTGCCATCAGATAGGATGATCATGCGCGGATCATTGCGCCGCTCTGGCGCATTCAATCCATCGCAAGGAGTTACCGTGCGTCGTCTAGGTTGGGTCGTTTTTGTCGTGGGGACACTGGTAATGACTGCCGCTATCCAAGCTCATGAGGCACCGATCGCGAAGAAGGTGCTGGTGATCGGCCATCGCGGCGCGAGCGCGCTGCGACCGGAACATACGCTGGCCTCGTACGGCAAGGCGATCGCCGATGGGGCGGACTTCATCGAGCCGGATCTGGTGATGACGCGCGACGGCGTGCCGGTGGCGCGCCATGAAAACGAGATCAGCGGCACCACCGACGTGGCGAAGCATGCGGAATTTGCCGCGCGCAAAACCACCAAGACCGTCGATGGCGAAAAAGTCACCGGCTGGTTCACCGAAGATTTCACGCTGGCCGAGTTGAAGACCCTGCGTGCCCGCGAACGTTTGCCGGAGTTTCGCAGCACCGCGTACGACGGCCAGTTCCAGATCCCCACGCTGGACGAAATCATCGACTTCGTGGCTGCCGAGTCGGCCACGCAAGGTCGTCCGATCGGCATCATTCCGGAGATCAAGCACGGCACGTATTTCCAGAAGCTTGGCATGCCGATGGAGGATCGGGTGTTGTCGATTCTTGCCGCCCACGCGTATACGCGCACGGCGCCGGTGGAAATCCAGTCGTTCGAGATCGCCAACCTGCGCTATTTGCGCAGCAAGCTGGGCAAGGATCATCCCAATATCCGCCTGCTGCAGTTGCTCGGCGATGCGAACGAGCAACCCTATGACGTCGTCGCCGCAGGCAAGCAGCTGAGTTATGCGCAGATGATGACGCCAGCGGGCCTGCGCGAGATCGCCGCTTATGCCGATGCTATTGGGCCGTCTATTCGCTCCATCATTCCGCTGGCTGCGGATGGCAGCCTGGGCCGTCCGACGGCGCTGGCGCATGACGCGCATGCGGTGAAGCTGGAGCTGCATCCCTATACGTTCCGGCCGGAGAATTTCTTCCAGGCGAAGAATTTCTGGAAGGGGAGTGACCCGAAAACGTTCAACGAAGCGGGTTCGATTGCCGAGATTCGGGCGTATCTGGATGCGGGAGTGGATGCGTTTTTTACCGATGATCCGGCGATTGGGCGGAAGGCGTTGGATGGGAGGTGATCGGGCGCTCTTTGACCCCCGGATAATGCGCCTTCCGGGCCTACGGCCCTGCCAGTGCGGACAGGCTCGGTTGTAGGAGCGCACTTGTGCGCGACCAGCCAACGGAGCGGTACACCCCAGCGCGGCGTGTCGCGCACAAGTGCGCTCCTACAAGGGGTGGTACGCCGGTGAGTCGCGGATTGCAGCGTGCGCTCCTATAAAGGGATTGCTTGCTTTGGGTGCGCCGAGGGCTATTTGTGGGAGTGCACCCTGTGCGCGACAGTCACGCCTGGGCGTGCCGCTCCGTAGGGTTGTCGCGCACAGGGTGCGCTCCCACAGGCGAGCAGGCACGGCAGAGGGCAAGGCTCACAAACCCTCCATCCCGCCAAATTTTTTGCACCGCGACAGGGCCCCGGAGGCCATTGGTTCTACCATTGGTGGCATCAATGGATCGGGGAATCCATGCATGTCTGTTTCAAACGCCACGATGAGGTCGGCCTCGTCGCTATGGACGGGTCTCGCCGTGCTGCTGCTGGCGCTGGGTGCGATCGCTGGGGCCACATTCGCAACCGCCAGTGAGATCGACGGCTGGCGGTGGCTGCACTGGGTCTGCAAGCCGCTGGCCACCCTGTTGATCCTGGCTACGGCCTGGCGGGCCAAGCCGGCCGTGTCGACGCGCTACCGGCGCTGGATCGTGGCCGGCATGGCGTGCTCGCTGGTCGGCGATGTATTCCTGATGCTCCCGCAGGACGCCTTTGTGGCGGGACTGGTGTCGTTTCTGCTGGCGCACGCCTGTTTCATCGTGGCGCTGCTGGGAGACAGCCGTTTCGCCGAACGTCCCTGGGGCATGCTGGCCTGTGTCGCGTACGGCGTGTTCAACCTGTGGGCGCTATGGCCCTCGTTGCCGGTGCCGCTGCATTTGCCGGTGGTGGTTTATGTGCTGGTGCTGGCCTGCATGGGTGGCCAGGCGGTGGTGCGCGAGCGCAGGCACGCCACCGATGAGCTGGCGACCTCGGCCCACTGGTCGATGATGGGCGCGCTGATCTTCATGCTCAGCGATACACTGCTGGCCTGGGACCGCTTCCGCTTCGTCATACCGCTGTCGACGTTGTGGGTGCTGGTGACCTATTACACGGCCATGTGGTGTCTGGCGCGGTCGGTACGCGGAGGTGTTGAGCGGCGATGAATATGCAGGAAATCATCATCACCTGGGCGACGCCGGTGTTCTTCGCCCTGATCGCGCTGGAACTGCTGGTGGCCAAACTGCGCGGTCGCCGCGTGTATCACGGCAGCGATGCGATCAACAGTCTGGGCCTGGGCGTGATCTCGCAGATCGTGGCCGTCTTCAGCAAGCTGCTTACGCTGGGCATCTATGCGTGGTGCGTGCAGCACTTCGCCATCTTTGCATTGCCTGCAAACAGCGTATGGGTGTGGATTTCCGCGCTGCTGCTCTATGACTTTTGCTACTACTGGCTGCATCGCGCAGGCCATGAGGTGAATATCCTCTGGGCAGCGCACGTAGTGCATCACCAGAGCGAGGATTACAACCTCTCCACCGCGCTGCGCCAGACCGGCAGCGGCGTGTTGCTGGGCTGGTTGTTCTATCTGCCGATGGCCATCATCGGCTATCCGCTGGAAGTGTTCGTGGTGGTGGCGCTGATCGATCTGCTCTACCAGTTCTGGGTGCATACCGAACTGGTCGGGCGGCTGGGCTGGTTCGATCGCGTGTTCTGCTCGCCGTCCAACCATCGCGCGCACCACGCGGTCAACGATAAATATCTCGACCGCAACTATGGCGGCATCCTGATCGTGTGGGATCGTCTGTTCGGCACCTTCATCGAAGAAGACGACACCGATCCGCCGATCTACGGCACGCGCTCGCCGTTGCGCAGCTGGAACCCGCTATGGGCCAACGCCGAGGTGTACTGGGCGACGGCCAAAGACGCCTGGCATGCCCGCCGCTGGCGCGACAAGCTGCTGGTGTGGCTCAAGCCGCCGGGCTGGCGGCCCGCGGATGTGGCCGAGCGCTTTCCCAAGCCGGCGTTCGATATCCAGCGCGAGCGTTTTCTGCCGCCGCTCACCCGCGGGTACATGATTTACAGCCTGGTGCAGTTTGCCTTGCTGCTGGGCATGGCCGTGCAGTTCCTCGATCTGGCCAAGCATTTGCCGGCGGTTTCATTGATTGGCTATGCCGTTTTCCTGGTGCTGAGCCTCGCCGCGCTGGGTGCACTCACCGAGGGTCGTCGCTTGGGCGTCGGCCTGGAGCTCGCCCGCCTGCTGGCGACTGCGGCGGTCCCACTGGTTACCGGTGGCTGGTTCGGTGCACCGCAGCTGGCGGCCGGACCGCTGGCTGCCCTGGTCGCCGTTCCGGCCATCAGCGCGCTGGTGCTGTCCTGGCTGGCGCTCTCGACGGCAGGGCGCGCAGGCGCCGGAAAACCCATCCCCGGCTAGGACCTATGGCACTCCCCCGCAGCTGCAGCATGGCAGGGGCGGGGGCATTCGCTATGATCGCGGCTCGTTTCCCGGGGATGAGCTGATGGGTTTCCTTGATAAGTTGGTGCGCCACAAGCCTGTGGAGCTGTTGCAGGCGGAGGCCGGCAAGCGTGGCGATTTCCGTCGCGTGTTGGGTCTGTGGCAGCTCACTGCCATCGGTATCGGCGGCATTATCGGCGTCGGTGTGTTCGTGCTGGCGGGCAAGCAGGCGGCGATCAACGCCGGACCTGCGGTGGCCATCTCCTTCCTGATCGCAGGCATTGCCAGCGCCGCGGCAGCACTGTGCTACGCCGAATTCGCCGGCATGATCCCGGTGACCGGCAGCGCCTATACCTATGGTTATGCGGTGCTCGGCGAACTGGCCGCGTGGCTGATCGGTTGGGATCTGTTGCTGGAGTACGCCTTGATCGTCGCGGTGGTGGCGATCGGCTGGTCCGGCTACGTGCAATCGGCGTTGACCAGCATGGGCATCACGATGCCTCTATGGGCGCAAGGCGCCATCGGCACGGGCGAAGGGCACGTGTTCAACGTGGTCGCCGCGCTGGTGACGCTGGCTGTTGCCGCGCTGCTGATTTTCCGCACGGAATGGGGCGCGCGCTTCAACACGGTGGTGGTGGCGATCAAGGTCGCGGCGGTCGCACTGGTGATTGGTGTTGGCGTCTTCTACATCAATCCCGCCAACTGGGTCCCCTTCATTCCTGCACGCGTGATCGGCGCGGACGGCGTTGGCCATTTCGGTTACCAGGGTGTTGGCGCGGCGGCAGCGGTGGTGTTCTTCGCCGTGTTCGGCTACGACACGCTGACCACGGCGGCCGAGGAATCGAAGAATCCGCAGCGCGACCTGCCGCGTGCGGTGCTGTTGTCGCTTGGCATCTCGATGGCGATGTATCTGGCCGTGTCGATGGTGCTCACCGGCATCGCGCACTACAGCACGCTCAATACCGATGCACCGGTGTCCGATGCCTTCAAGGGTCTGGGCCTGCACTGGGTGGCGTTGACGGTGTCCATCTCGGCGGTATTCGGCCTGCTCAGCGTGCTGTTCGCCTTCATGCTGGGCGCCACGCGCATCTGGTTTGCGCTGTCGCGCGACGGCTTGCTGCCGGGCTGGTTTGCCCACGTGCATCCGCGCTACGGCACGCCGCATCGCCCCACCATCGTGCTCGGTGTATTCACCGCCCTGGTGGCTGGCCTGCTGCCGATCGAGGAAGTGGCCAAGCTGGTGAACATCGGCGTGCTGTCAGCCTTCATCGTGATCTGCACCTCGGTGATGATCCTGCGCAAGCGCAAGCCGGATCTGCATCGCTCCTTCCGTACGCCGTGGGTGCCGCTGATCCCGCTGATCGGCATCGCGTTTTCCATCTGGCTGCTGGCGGAACTGCCGGCCGTGACGTGGAAGGTGTTCCTGATCTGGGTGAGTATTGGTCTGCTGGTGTACCTGGGTTATGGCATTCGCCACAGCAAGTTGGAGAAGATGCAGTAAGGGCATATCGCAACACTGTGGGAAACTGGATCGCACAAAAAAAACGGCTGCTTTCGCGGCCGTTTTTTGTTTCCACCGTCAACCGACGCTTAGAACTTCACTTCCACCGAAGCGGAGTACGTCGCCACATTGGCATTGGTCTGCGGCTCTTGCGCGCCGTCGCGACCGTACTTGATGTGGTAGTTGTCGTAATTGATGCCGAGCGCCACGTTCTTGGTGACGTCGTAACCCACGCCGGCGCCGGCGTACCAGCCGTTGTTCCAGCTGCGCTCGCTGGCGGTGGTGTCACCCACGGTGACTGCGCCGGTGGTGCGCGAGCGCAGGTAGCCGCCGTGACCGGTGACAAACCAGTTGTTGTAGAAGTTGTACTTGCCGGTCACGCCGATCTGGCCCACGCGCGGCTTGGCCGAGGTGCTGGCGAAATCGAAATCGTTCTTGACTTTGCCAAGATAGGCGTAGCCGATTTCAGCGCCGACGATGCCGTTCCAGCGCCAGCCGAAGCGCACGTTCTGGAACACGTCGGTCTTGTCCGAGACACCGCCGAGACGGTAGTTGCTCTGGCCCAGGTTGCCGGCAACAAAGAAATTGTCGAGCTGGTTGGATTCGTCAGCCTTGGCAGCGAAAGGCGCAACAGCGACCACGGCCAAAGCGGCCGCAAGAAGAGTCTTGTTCATGGAATGCTCCATCTATTTTTGTGATCCGTGACGACAACAAGGGGGAAGGTCGTCACGGTCCGCGTGGGGATCGCGGTGAAAAAAGAATACGGGTTTTTAACGAGCAGAAAACCCGTGAACGGTTTTGCGGAAGGGCGATGTTCAGACACTTCCATGACCAATGGCAGGGGGTGAGATATGTCAACGCCCACTAGCATCAGAGGTTCATGTTTCGTGCAGCTGCGCCGTGCGCACGACTGTTTATCCCAGGGAGAACCTCTTGAAAGTTTCGCGCCTCGCCTCCGCCATCCTCGCTTCGGCTATTGGCCTGGGCAGCTTTGCGGCACTCGCCGATGTGCCTGCCCCGCAGGACATTCCGTTCAATGGCACGCTCAAGATCAACGTCGACGCGACCGATATTGCCCATCGCATCTTCCGCGTGCACGAAACGGTGCCGGCGCAGGCGGGTCCGCTCACGTTGCTGTATCCGCAGTGGCTGCCGGGCAATCACTCACCGACGGGCCCGATCGACAAGCTCGCTGGCCTGACCGTGAAGGCGAATGGCAAGGTCATTCCCTGGAAGCGCGATCCGCTCAACGTGTACGCCTTCCATGTAGACGTGCCGCAGGGCGCAACCGAAGTGCAGGTGGAATTCCAGTTCCTCTCCGCGCAGGACCTCCGCCAGGGCCGCGTAGTGATGACGCCGGAAATGCTCAACCTGCAGTGGAACTCGGTGTCGCTGTATCCGGCCGGCTATTTCGCCCGCCAGATCAAGGCCGAAACCAGCGTGACCTTCCCGGCTGGCTGGCAGTACGGCAGCGCCCTGGAAATGGCCTCGCGCAACGGCGACACGGTGACGTTCAAGCCGATCGACTATGACGATCTGGTCGACTCGCCGATCTTTGCCGGCAAGTACTTCAAGCGCGTGGATCTGGATCCGGGTGCGAAGACGCCGGTGTTCCTCAACATCGTGGCGGACGATGCGAAATTCCTCGAGATCAAGCCCGAGCAGCTGAAGGTGCACCAGAATCTGGTGCAGCAGATGTACAAGTTGTACGGCGCGCATCACTACGATCACTACGAATTCCTGTTCTCGCTCAGTGACAAGATGTCGGGCATTGGCCTCGAGCATCACCGCTCCAGCGAAAACGGCGTGGGCACCGGCTACTTCACCGAGTGGGACAAGAACATGACCATGCGCGACCTGCTCTCGCATGAGTTCAACCACTCGTGGGACGGCAAGTACCGCCGCGGCGCCGACCTGAGCACGCCGAGCTTCAACGTCCCCATGCAGGACAGCCTGTTGTGGGTATACGAAGGCCAGACCCAGTTCTGGGGCTATGTGATGGCCGCGCGCTCGGGCCTGTGGAAACAGGACCAGACGCTGGACATGCTGGCCAACGTCGCGGCCACCTATGATCGTGGCCGCCCGGGCCTGCAGCAGTGGCGCAACATCCAGGACACCACCAACGACCCGATCATCGCGATGCGCCGCCCGCTGCCGTATCGCAATTACCAGATGAGCGAGGACTACTATTCCGGCGGCCAGATGATCTGGCTCGACGTGGACGGCAAGCTGCGTGACCTCACCGGCAACAAGCGTTCCATCGACGATTTCGCCAAGGCCTTCTTCGGCGTCAAGAACGGCGATTGGGATGTCAACACCTACACCTTCGAGGATGTGGTGAAGACGCTCAACGATATCGCCCCGTACGACTGGACGAGCTACCTGCGCGAGCGTCTGGACGGCCACGGCCCGATCATCGGCGGCTTCGAGGCGAACGGCTGGAAGCTGGTCTACAACGACAAGCCTTCCGACGTGGCCAAGGCGATGGAAACGCGCGCTGGCGGCGCCAACCTGACTTTTTCGCTGGGCGTGTCGATGGGCAAGGCCGGCGACATCGTCGACGTGCTGTGGGACGGCCCCGCCTTCAAGGCCGGCCTGTCGCCGGGCATGAAGGTGATCGCAGTCAACGGCAAGGAATATTCCAGCGACGCCATCAAGGACGCCGTGACAGCTGCCGCGAAGGACAAGAACCAGCCGGTGGAATTGCTGGTGAAGAATTTCGACGAGTACAAGACGCTGCGCGTGGATTACCACGATGGGTTGAAGTATCCGCATCTGGAGCGGATCGAAGGCAAGGCGGATCGTTTGTCGGAATTGCTTAAGCCGCGCTGAGGCGCGCCGCTTGTCGCCGCTCTCCCGGCGGGCTCCGGGGTTTTTTCGACAGGACATCCGTGTCCTGTCGAAAATCTGGCCGCATCCACGCGGTCACCCTGCGGGCTTTCCTTCACCCGCCCGCCGCGTCATGCGGGACCCCGTGGAGCGAGAGCCACATCAGGAACCGAATCACGCCCGGCATTGCGAGGCGTCTTCTTTTTGTAGGAGCGCACTWGTGCGCGACCAGCCTACGGAGCGGTACAYCCCAGCKCYGCGGTCGCGCACAAGTGCGCTCCTACAAGGGTTAYGCAGGTTCGTGGGTTGAGGATCAACCTTGCCGGTCGGCTCTTTGTGGGAGCGCACCCTGTGCGCGACAAACCTACGGAGCGGTACACCSCGGCGTGGCTGTCGCGCACAGGGTGCGCTCCCACAGACAAGCCAAGCGCSAGGCGCGCMWCCAGTGCGCCATCTGTGACCCAAAGCCGATGCGCAGCGAGGCYCCGCTTTAAGTCCTCAGCGATTCGGGCGCGTTGCGCAGCGCTTGGAAGTATCCCCTGTGTACCCTCGGAGGTTGTCCCATCAGGACGCGCCTCGAGCGTTCGGGCTTATCCCAACACGATGCTGCGGGCGTTATCAGGCCATTTTCTTTGGGTTACTTTTCTTTTGGGCCAGCAAAAGAAAAGTGATTCGGTCGGCGGCAGCCGATCGAAACGCCCGCCGCGTAGGCGGCACCCTGGCCTCGAGGCGACAACTAAACACCGAAGCTCTGCAATCCGGCCTACACCGGAATGACAAGCAAAGGGGCGGCCCGCGCCAAATCGACCACGCGCCACACCAACAAACCCACCCCGCCCCCACATGGGCTCCCGCCCCCAACTCCGCTATACTGCGCCCTCGCCGTGCCCCGGAGCCCCGGTTCCACGCACGCGCCGACGCTCATGCGCCCGTAGCTCAGCCGGATAGAGTAGTGGCTTCCGAAGCCATTGGTCGGGGGTTCGAATCCCTCCGGGCGCGCCACCTCCTAAGCCTGTGTCTGCCCTGCGGGCAGCATCGTCCAAGTCGCTATCGCTATTGCCTGCTGGCATCGCGATGCCTCATGCGTTCCAATGAGGCGCCATGGACACGAGTAGCGAGCCGTGCAGCGACCTGAGGTAAAGGCCTTCTTCGACGAGTCGACCAACACCTTCAGCTACGTCGTGGCCGATCCGGCGACGCGCAAGGCGGCGGTGATCGACAGCGTGCTGGACTATGACGCAGTCTCCGGCCGCACCCGGCGCGATTCGGCCAACGCCATGATCGACTTCGTCAAGGCGCAGGGGCTGGCGCTGGAGTGGGTCATCGATACCCATGTGCATGCGGATCATCTTTCCGCCGCGCCTTACGTGCAATCCGTGCTCGGCGGAAAGCTTGCCATTGGCGAGCACATCCGCGAGGTGCAGGAAACATTCGGCAAGATATTCAACGCCGGCGACGCATTCCAGCGTGACGGCAGCCAGTTCGATCATCTGTTCAAGGACGGCGAGCGTTACCGCGTCGGCAGCATCGAGGCAGTAGCGATGCACACGCCAGGCCACACGCCCGCGTGCATGACGCATGTGATCGGCGATGCGGCCTTCGTCGGCGACACCTTGTTCATGCCGGACTACGGCACGGCGCGTTGCGATTTTCCCGGTGGCGACGCGCGCACGCTGTACCGTTCCATCCAGCAGCTTTTTACCCTGCCGGACGCAACCCGCGTATTCCTGTGCCACGACTACAAGGCGCCGGGTCGCGATGTCTTCGCGCATGAAACCACGGTGGGCGAAGAGCGCCGCGCGAACATCCACGTGCGCGCAGGCAGCGATGAAGACGACTTCGTGCGCATGCGCAGCACACGCGACGCGACGCTCTCGATGCCGCGGCTGCTGCTGCCAGCGGTGCAGGTGAACATGCGCGCGGGTCGCTTGCCGCCCTCGGAAGACAACGGCATCAGCTATCTGAAAATTCCACTGGACACCTTGTGAGCGCGGCAGCAGTTACTCAGCGCGAGCCCTGCGAGTGACATAGCTGTTTCTCGAAGGCCTTCACCTGCTGATCGGCTTCGTCGCGCGCGATGCCGTAGCGCTGCTGCAGTTTGCCCGATAGATATTCGGCATTGCCTTCGGCGATTCGCAAATCGTCGCTCGTGAGTTTGCCCCAGTGCTGCTTGATCTGGCCGCCTATCTGTTTCCACTGGCCCTGGATATTGCGCTGTTTCATGACAAATCCTCGATGGATGGCCCATCGTGCCGTACGCACCACGCTGCAATTCAAGCAAGCCGCGAGTTAAGTCCACGTGCCATCGATGTAGTGGTTTTGGCCGGATTTCACCCCCTCCGCAACCGGTTGAGACGGCGTTCGCATTGCGTCGACACGCGGGATGCGTCGATGCTGTCTCGGGCGCTCGCGCGACGAGGGGGAGGGCGGCATGTTCCTGCCTGGGCCGTGAGCGTCTGCGGGCAGCTGGTGCCCGCCTTTCAACCTCAAGGAGGGTCGCGACTATGAGTTCCATCCTGCATCGGGGCGTCAGCCGCACGGGCTGGTTGCTGGTGTTCTACGGCGTCATCTCCATCCTGTTTGGCATCAGCGCGCTGGTATGGCCGGGCGGCACCGTGATTGCGCTGACCTGGGCGTTTGGCGTGATGGCCCTGGCGGAGGGCATCATCAGCGTGTTCGCCCTGTTCAATCGCCATCTGGCGATGTCGCGCGGCTGGCTGATCGTGTACGCGGTCGCCTCCATCGTGTTCGGGCTGCTGGCGATCTGGCATCCGCTGGCCGTGGTCAATGTGTTGCTGTTGTTCCTGGCGGCGTGGCTGATCGTGGCGGGCATCTACCGCATCGTGTTCGCCATCCGCGTGCGCAAGGAGATTACCGGCGAGTGGATGATTGCCTTGAGCGGCGTGCTGGCCATTCTGCTGGGCGGGCTGTTCGCCGCTTATCCGGTGGCCGGCCTGCTCACCGTGGCGATCTGGATAGGCGTGGCCGCACTGGTGTACGGCGTGCTGCAGGTGATCGCGGGCGTGCGCGTGCACAAGTGGAAGCGTGCCTTGTAGCCATCTCGCGCAGCCACAAAAAAGGCGCCGTAAAGGCGCCTTTTTCGTGCGTTACGACCGGCCTAGCTGCGTACTTCGAAGTCTTCCGTAGCCACCGGCCTGCCGTTGAGCGAGATCACGACCTTGTACTTGCCCTTGGGCCAGGCATTGGGGTTCTGCACCTTGAACGTCGTGATCGCCGGGCCGTCGGTGGCGATGGATTCGCTGGTGCTGCTGAAAGCCTCGTCCTTGCCGTCGACGTAGCTCCACTTGGCGTTCAAGGTGGCGTTGTCGGTGGTGCCGATGGTGGCCACGCTGGCGTAGATGGCCTGGTCTTCCGGCGCAAATCGTCGCTGTTCCTTGCTGATGGCATGCGCCGCGTCGACCTGGCTGCCCAGGGTGACGGCGGCCACCTTGATCTCGCCGCCGGTCTGTATGCCGGCCGACTTTCCAGTCGTCTGCACCGGTGCGGGAGCGGTGCTGGTTGGCGATGGCGCGCTCGACGGCGGCGGCATCGGCGTACTGGCCGGCGGTGCCGGGGCCACGGGCGCAGGGGCGCTGGTCGCCGGTGCGGTGGGCGTGGTGTTGGACGCTTCCTGGTTCTTGCCGCAGGCGCCCAGCACGAGCAGTCCGGCAAGGGTCGCGCAGTACAAGGCCGTTTTGCGTGGCTGGATATTCATGACTGACCCCGTGGCTGGTGGCGGACATACCCGGCGGGTGAGGCCGGGCGCATTGCCATTGCGAGGCTAGCTTCCGCGGTCTGAAGCTGCGATTACCGCGGTTTCTGCATCCACGCCACCTTCACGGCGGCGACTACTGGCGCGCACCGCGCGGGTTGCCGGGGCGCTCGCTGCCGGTGCTGCGATAGGGGTTGATGTCCAGGCCGCCGCGTCGCGTATAGCGCGCATAGACGCTGAGACGCTGCGGGCGGCAGCGCTCCATCACATCCACGAAAATCCGCTCGACACATTGCTCGTGGAATTCGTTGTGGTTGCGGAAGGAAACCAGATAGCGCAGCAGGCCGGCGTGATCGATCGGCGCGCCGTGGTAGTGGATCTGCACGCTGCCCCAATCCGGCTGGCCGGTCACCGGGCAATTGGAACGCAGCAGGTTGGAGACCAACACTTCCTCGACCACGGGTGCATGGTCGTTGGTCATCAGATAGTCCGCACGCGGCGGGCCGTAGTCGTCAATCTCGATCGCCAGCTCGTCCACCAGGGTGCCCGCGAGGTCCGTGACGGCATGCCCGCGCGCCTGCGCGTGGCTCAGGGTCACTTCCACCGGGGCGCCGGCAGCGGCCGAGAGATCGCGCACCAGGATGGCCGAAAGGCTGTGGCTGTCGGCCATGCGTTCCTGCGAAAAACCGTTGAGGTAAAGCTTGAACGACTTCGACTCGATGATGTTGGGCGAGCTGGCCGGCACGCGGAATTCCGCCAGTGCCACCACCGGCTTGCCGCGAGCGTCCAGCCAGGACAGCTCATAGGCGTTCCAGACATCCTCGCCGTGAAACGGAAGCGGCTCGGACACGCCGATCTCGTCGCGCTTGCCCTGGCGCGGGATGGGAAACAACAGGGAAGGGTCGTAGCGGTCGGCGTAGACGGTGGTCTTGCCGAGCGGGGAATGTTCGGGGGTGCTCATGAGGCCATTGTACCGCCTCGCGCCGCCGCTCCCGGCCTCGCGGCCGGCCCGTTCGCATGAAGATGCGCCGGCGCCCATGACCACTGACCCGGTTCATCCGGCGTCGCGCTGCCTATATTGTCGGGTTCAGACCGGTGAGCCTTGAGGAAAACGCCTGATGAAGAAACTCGTCCTGGGCTGCGCCGTTGCGGCGGGCCTGATTGCAGCTGGCGCCCTGTGCGCGCCGGCCTTTGCCGACGGCACGGACGCCGCGTTCGATCCCCAGGCGTTGTTTGCGCCGCTCACGCTGCCCGATGCGGCCAATGCGTTCCGCGATGGTGCGGGCAAGCCGGGGCCCCAGTTCTGGCAGAACCGCGTGGATTACGCGATCCAGGCAAACATCGACCCGGCCTCGCACACGCTGCGCGGCGATGAAACCATCACCTACACCAACCACAGCCCCGATGCGCTGGACGTGCTGTGGGTGCAGCTGGACCAGAACATCTATCGACGCGACTCGCGCGGCACGCTTACCTCGCCGCGCCCGCGCAACGACTTCACTGACGGCTACCAGATCGAAGCTGTAGAGGTGGATGGCAAGCCCGTGCACTTCCTGGTCGACGACACGCGCCTGCGCGTGGACCTGGGCCAGCCGCTGGCCGCCAACGGCAAGCAGGCCAAGCTGCGCATCCGCTACCACTACACGGTGCCGGGCACCTGGGGCGGTCGCACGGCGGTCACGCCGACCAAGAACGGCGACATCTACGAGATCGCGCAGTGGTTCCCGCGCATGGCCGTCTACGACGATCTGCGCGGATGGGACACCCAGCCCTACCTCGGTTCGGAGTTCTATCTGGAATACGGCGATATCGATTACGCCGTCACCGTGCCGTGGAATTACATCGTGGCCGGATCCGGTGCGCTCACCAATCCCGGCGAGGTGCTCACCGCCGCGCAGCAGCAACGCCTCGCGCAGGCAGCGCAGAGCGATAGCACGGTGATGATCCGCTCGCCGCAGGAAGTGAACGACCCCGCCAGCCGTCCGAAGCAAAGCGGCACCCAGACCTGGCGCTTCCACATGGAGCACACCCGCGACATCGCCTTCGCCGCATCGCCTGCCTTTGTGTGGGATGCCGCACGCATCAACTTGCCCGACGGCAAGCACGCGCTGGCCATGTCGGTGTATCCGGTGGAAGGCGTGGGCAAGGACAAATGGGATCGCTCCAGCGAATACGTGAAGGGCGCGATCGAGCACTTCTCCTCGAAGTGGTATCCGTATCCGTGGCCGGTGGCGGTCAACCTCGGTGGTCATGGTGCCGGCATGGAATACCCCGGCATCGTGTTCGACGGCTTCGAGGACAAGGGCCCGATGCTGTTCTGGATCACCGCGCACGAAATCGGACACACGTGGTTCCCGATGGTGGTGGGCTCCAACGAACGCCGCAACGCGTTCATGGACGAAGGCTTCAATACCTTCATCGACGTGTATGCCTCGGACGCGTTCAACAAGGGTGAGTTCGCGCCCAAGCGAGACAGCGAGTACGCGCCCAAAGGCGGCAATCCGGTTGATGAGATCCTCCCGCTGCTGGCTGATCCCAACGCGCCCACGCTGATGGCGCCGGCCGATTCCGTCGCCGAGAAGTACCGCCATCCGGTGAGCTACTTCAAGGGCGCACTCGGTCTGGTGCTGCTGCGCGAGCAGATCCTGGGGCCGGACCGGTTTGATCCGGCCTTCCGCAAATACATCGCCACCTGGGCGTATCACCATCCCACGCCGTCGGACTTCTTCCGCTTCATGAGCAGCGAAGCGGGCGAGGACTTGTCGTGGTGGTGGCGCGGCTGGTACCTCAACAACTGGCAGCTGGACATGGGCATCAGCGCGGCGAGCTATGTCGACAACGACCCGGCCAAGGGCGTGCAGGTGACCCTGGCCAGCAAGCAGAAGCTGGTGATGCCGTCGACGCTGCGCATCGACTACGCCGACGGCAGCCACGAGGACGTGCCTGTGCCGGTGGAAGCATGGCGGCAGAGTGCGGCGCCGAAGCTGGCGTTGCATACGAGCAAGAAGATCGCGAAGCTCACGCTGGATCCGGAGCACAAGTTGCCTGATGCGGATCGAGGGAATAACAGTTACGCCATGCCGTGATATCGGCAAAGCCTCTACTACCCGTGATTCCGGCGCAGGCCGGAATCCAGTAGCGTGAGCATCCATCAGTGCCTCGCTACGGGATCCCGGCCTGCGCCGGGATGACGCTGTAGGAAGGCAAGGAAATCCCCTTGAGCGCGACGACACCAAGGCACCGAGAACCATGACCATCGCCAAACACTCGCTTTCGGCCGCCATACTGCTCTCGCTCGGTTGCCTCGGCACTGCTCACGCAGCATCCGGCGACGCCTCCCGCTGGAAGACYGAAGCCGCCGCCGTCACCGTCACCCGCGACGACTGGGGCATCGCGCACGTGCACGGCAAGACGGATGCGGACGCCGTGTTCGGCATGGCCTATACGCAAGCCGAAGACGACTTCAACCGCGTCGAGACGAACTACCTCAACTCGCTGGGCTGGCTCGCGCAGGCCGAAGGCGAGCAGGCGATCTGGTCCGATCTGCGTCAACAGCTGTGGATCGACCCGGCCGAGCTGAAGCAGCAGTACGCGAAAAGTCCTTCGTGGTTGCGCGAGCTGATGAATGCCTGGGCCGACGGCCTCAACTACTATCTGGCCACGCATCCGGACGTGCATCCGCGCGTCATCACGCATTTCGAACCGTGGATGGCGCTGAGCTTCAGCGAAGGCAGCATCGGCGGCGATATCGAGCGTGTCTCATTGAAAGAGCTGCAGGCGTTCTACGGCAAGTCCACCGACGCCGTGGCCTTCGTCGATCCGCCGTCGAGCTGGGCCGAGCCCACCGGCTCCAACGGCATCGCCATCGCGCCGAAACTCACGGCCGATGGCCACGCCTTGTTGCTGATCAATCCGCACACCTCGTTCTTTTTCCGATCCGAGCTGCAGATGAGCAGCGATGCGGGACTGGACGTGTATGGCGCGGTGACCTGGGGCCAGTTCTTCATCTATCAGGGTTTCAACAAGCACATCGGTTTCATGCATACCTCGACCACCGCCGACGTGGTGGATGAGTTTGCCGAGACCATCGTGCGTGACGGCGACAAGATCGGTTATCGCTACGGCAAGGAAGTACGGCCGGTCAACGCCAAGCCGATCACCGTGCGCTACCGCAAGCCCGATGGATCGATGGCGCAGCGTACGTTCACCACGTACGCCACACACCACGGTCCGATCGTGCGCACCGAGGGCGACAAGTGGATCGCCACCGCGCTGATGAACAAACCGATGGAAGCGCTGGAGCAGAGCTGGCTGCGCACCAAGGCAACTGACCTTACGAGCTTCATGAAAATCGCCGAGCTCAAGGCGAACTCATCGAACAACACGATTTTCGCCGACGACAAGGGTGAGATCGCATACCTGCATCCGCAATTCATCCCCAAGCGCGACAACCGTTTCGATTACACCAAGCCGGTGGACGGCAGCGATCCCGCGACCGACTGGCAAGGGCTGCTTCCGCTGGACGCCGCGCCGCATCTGCTCAATCCCGCCAACGGCTGGATCATGAACACCAACGACTGGCCGTATTCCGCGGCGGGCCCGGATAGCCCCAAGCGGGAAAACTATCCGCGCTACATGGATAGCGTCGGCGAGAATCCGCGCGGTATCCACGCCACCATGGTGCTGAGCGACAAGCGCGACTTCACGCTGCCGTCGCTGATCACCGCGGCGTTCGATTCGTATCTGCCGGCGTTCGCGCGACAGGTGCCGATCCTGCTGAAGGATTACGACGCGCTGCCCGCGAACGATCCACTGAAGAAGAAACTCGCCGGACCGATCGCCTTGCTGCGCGGATGGGACTATCGCTGGGGCATCGCCTCCATGCCCACCTCGCTGGCGGTGTTCTGGGGCGATACCTTGTGGGACAAGGTCGACAAGTCGGACGTATCCGAAGGGCTCTCCGTCTACGACATCATGGCTGAGCGCGCCGGGCCCAAGGCGCGCCTCGAAGCGCTGGCGGAGGCGTCCGATCGCCTGCAGAGGGACTTCGGCAGCTGGGGCGTGCCGTGGGGCGAGGTCAATCGCTACCAGCGCATCAACGGCGACATCCAGCAGCCGTTCGACGACAGCAAACCCAGCATCCCGGTGCCCTTCACCTCATCGCGCTGGGGCTCGCTCGCTTCGTTTGGTGCGCATCGCTGGCCGGGTACGCGCCGCTACTACGGCACCAGCGGCAACAGCTTCGTCGCAGCGGTGGAATTCGGCGACAAGGTGCGCGCACGTGCCATCACGGCGGGTGGCGAAAGCGGGCATCCGACATCACCGCACTTCAATGATGAGGCCGAGCGCTACACCACAGGCAACTTGCGTGCCGTGTATTTCTGGCCGGAAGACCTGCAGGGGCACATCGAGCGCACGTACCATCCGGGCTCGTAATCACGCTCGATAGGCACACAAGCGAGCGCTTACACGCATCGCTTGCGTGAGCCCGCGCGCGCGTGCGATGCGCGTCGGTGTCGCCAAAGCGCATTTTTTGCGACTCTTCTTTCGACCTCATGAATCCCCGGCCTTGCTGCCGATTCATGCGACGCCGCTGCGCGGGGGAGAGACGCGTTGCCGGCGGTCGTTGAGGCCGCAAGTGCGAGACGCGTTTGCGTGTGATCTGAGAATTGGATTGGGTTGATTCGCTGCGGCACGCGCGGCGCGGGGTGGATTTGTCTTCGCGGAGGGTCACGGACGATTCCCGCGATCGAAGGAGACATCAACGTCGAAGGCTCGACGCATCGAGGCGCCGCCACGGTGGGATTCCGACAGGACGTCACGGGATCACTTCGACCCAGGCATGTATGGGGAGTTCATATGGAACGTCATACTCGCAAGCATTGGCTCATCGTTTCCCTGTTGATGGCGCTGTCCGCGTCCGCCTCTGCGGGCAACACCGGCGCGTCGCCGCCTTCGGATCGCTTCGACCTGAGCCCGCTACAGAAAAATCAGAGCTATACCGGCTTCATCGTCACCTACAAGGACGGTAGCGCCGAACGCCGCAACACCGCGATCGCGGTGCAGAACGTGAGCGCAGCGGTGTCGCGCGCGAAGCTGGCAGGGGGAACACGCGCCGCGCCGCGAACGCTCAAGGTGAGTTACGCCCGCAAGCTGGCCACCGGAGCCGATCTGGTGCATATCGACCGCGCCCTTTCGGCAGGCGAGGCGGCCACGCTGATCAGGCAGATCGCCGCCGATCCCGCCGTCGCCTACGTGGAGCCGGAATACATGCTCCAGGCCGTTGAAGACCTGCGGCCGGACGGTGCGATGGCTTTCGGTGCTCCCAACGACCCCAATTACGCGGTCTACCAGTGGGATTACCTGGCGCCCAATGGCGCGGGTTTCTTCGACCGCGCGCTCAGCGCGAACGTCGCCAACTGGGGCGCCGCCAACATCCAGCAGGCATGGGCGTTAGCCAGCGGCTCTGGCGTCACCATCGCGAGCCTCGACACCGGTGTTACCAACCACCCGGACCTGAACCTCTCGCTCGCCAACGCCGGCTACGACTTCATCGTCAGCGCCGCTACCTCAGGCCGCGCAACCGATGGCCGCGTGCCCGGTGGGTGGGATACTGGCGACTGGATCCCCGCGGTGAATCAGTGCGGCATGGGCGCACGCAAGAGCAGCTGGCACGGCACGCACGTGTTCGGCACGGTAGGCGGCGAGAAGACCAACAACGGCGTCGGCCTGGCGGGTACGGCCTTCGGTGCACAGGTGGTACCGGTACGCGTGCTCGGTCATTGCGGCGGTACCAATGCGGATGTCGCCGATGGCATTACCTGGGCGTCGGGCGGCAGCGTGTCGGGCGTGCCGGCCAATGCGCATCCCGCGCAAGTGCTCAGCCTGAGCCTGGGCGGACCTGGCGCCTGCACGTCGAGCAGTGCGCTGGGCCTGGCGATCATCGGTGCGGTCGGTCGCGGCGCTACCGTGGTGGTGGCCGCCGGCAACAGCAACGCCAACGCCGCGAACTTCTCGCCGGCCAGCTGCGCCGGTGCGGTGGTCGTGGCAGCCACCGGCATCACCAGCTCGCGTACGTTCTACTCCAACTACGGGTCGATCGTGACGGTGGCAGCCCCCGGCGGCGGCGTTTACAAGAACGATGCATCGTTTGGCTCGCAGACCACCACGGGCTTCATCTGGTCCGCGCTCAACGCCGGGACCACGACACCCACCACGCCTACCTACGGCACCATGGCAGGCACCTCGCAGGCCACTCCGCATGTGGCTGGCGTGGTGGCGCTGATGCAAAGCTATCGCCTTGCACGCGGCAAGGCCCTGCTGACACCCGCGAAGATAACGGAACTGGTGAAGTCCTCCGCCACCGTGCCGCACGTGCCGCCCAGCGCAAGCACGCCGATCGGTGCGGGCATCGTCAACGCTTATGCCGCCGTGCAAGCGGCCGGTAATCAGCCGTGATCAACGGCGGGACCGATGCTTCCCGCATCGGTCCCGCTCACCGCTTGTCTTGTATCTGTCGCCTGTTGTGAGTCGTCGGGGGACGGGCACGCACCGCGGCGACAGTAAGAGCGGCAACAGTGATCAAGGTTTCGTCGCCGCGGTGGAGTTTGGCGGCAAGGTCCGCGATATCACGTCGGGTGGCGAAAGTGACCATCAGGCATCGCCGCGCTTCAATGATGAGGCCGAGCGTTACAGCACAGGCGACTTGCGTGCGATGTATTCCTGGTCGGACTATCTGAAGTCGCACGTCGAGCGTAGCCATCACCCGGGCGAATAAGAGAGCTTCATCCATGATCCGAGATGCATTGCCCGAAGATGTCGAGCCGATCCGCCTGTTTCTCGCCGCCAACGGCTGGGCGCATCGCGTGGAGGACGCGCCGCGGTTTGCCCAGTTGCTGCAACAGTCCCAGCGCACGGCCGTCTGCATGGACGACGGCGCGGTGATTGGCTTCGCACGTGCCATCACGGACGGACTGTCCAATGGCTATCTGTCGATGGTGGTCGTGGCGTCGGGGCATCGCCGGCAGGGCGTTGGGCGAGCGTTGGTGGAGCACATCACGCGCGACACGCCGGACATCACCTGGGTACTTCGCGCTGGGCGCGATGGCGCGGCCGAATTCTTTTCGGCCCTGGGATTTCAGCCGTCACTCGTGGCGATGGAGCGCTGCCGCCGCGGAAGCTGAGCGATGACGCACCACTCTTCCTGGGTTGGCGCGGTGCCGTGCAGGCGCGGCCGTCGATGCGCATCGCTTGTGTGAACTTGATCACATAAGCGTGGCATGCCCGCGCCGGTGACGGCAATTATTTGCGATTCCTTCACCGATGCCATGAATCAATGGCACGGTCGCATCTTCATGCGACGTGGCTGTGCGAGGGGACAACAAGCGCGCGCCACCCATGAGTGACCTACGTTGCTGGCGGCTCCTGGAGCCGCCGGAGCGGTGAGCGTTTGCCTTGGCTGTGGGGATTACCGGTTTCGTTGATTCGCTGCGTTACGCGCGGCGCGGGTTCGTCTTGTCTTGGCGGCGGGTCATGGATGACTCCCGCGATCGCGGTAAACATCAACGTCGAAGGCTCGACGCATCGAGGCGCCGCCACGGTGGGATCCCGACAGGACGTCACGGGATCACTTCGACCTAACCCAAGCATGGAGAGTTCGAAATGGAACGTCATACTCACAAGCGTTGGCTGGTGGTTTCCCTGCTGATGGCACTGTCTGCCTCCGCGTCTGCCGCCGAGTTCGGCACGTCGCCGCCGCCCTCGGCCAATTTCGATGTAAGTCCATTGCAGAGCGATCAGAGCTATACCGGTTTCATCATCACCTACAAGGACGGCAGCGCCGAACGCAGCAACGCTGCCATGGCGGTGCAGAACGTGGGCGTGGCGGTATCGCGCGCAAAACTGAGCGCGGGAACGCTCGCCGCGCCGCGTGCGCTCGCCGTGCGATACGAGCGCAGGCTGGCCACCGGTGCCGATCTGGTGCACACCGACCGTGCGCTTTCGGCGACCGAGGCGGCCACGCTGATCCGGCAGATCGCCGCCGACCCCGCGGTTTCCTTCGTGGAGCCGGAATACATGCTCAAGCGCGTGGATGGCATTCTCCCAGCGGGCGCCGCCACTTTTACGGTGCCCAATGACCAGTACTACGGGGCCTACCAGTGGGATTACCTGGCGCCCAGCGGCGCGGCGTTTTTCGACAACACGCTCAACGCAAACGTCGCCAACTGGGGCGCCGCCAACATCCAGCAGGCATGGACGCTGGCCGATGGCACCGGCGTGACGATCGCCAGTCTGGATACCGGCGTCACCAATCACCCGGACCTCAATCTCTCGCTCGCCAACGCAGGTTATGACTTCATCACCAGCGCAGCCGTGTCGGGCCGCTCCAGCAACGGCCGCGTGGCGGGCGGCTGGGATACCGGCGACTGGACCACGGCGAACCAGTGCGGCTCGGGCCAGCCCGCCGAGAGCAGCAGCTGGCACGGCACGCACGTATTCGGTACGGCAGGTGGCGAGATCACCAACAACAGCACGGGCATGGTGGGTACCGCCTTCAACGCACAGGTGGTGCCGGTGCGCGTGCTGGGTCATTGCGGCGGTTCGAACGCCGACATCGCCGATGCCATTACCTGGGCGTCCGGCGGCACCGTGTCGGGCGTGCCTGCCAATGCGCATCCGGCGAAAGTGCTCAGCCTTAGCCTGGGTGGATCGGGCACCTGCCCGTCGAGCAGCGTGCTGGGCACGGCGATCACGGGTGCGATCGGTCGCGGTGCCAGCGTGGTGGTGGCCGCCGGCAACAGCAACGCAAATGCCGCGAACTTCTCCCCGGCCAGCTGCGCAGGTGCGGTGGTGGTGGCCGCCACCGGCGTTACCAGTACTCGCGCGTATTACTCCAACTACGGCAAGATCGTGACGCTGGCCGCACCTGGCGGCGGCGTGTACAAGAACGACGCATCGAGCGGCACGCAGGCCACCACCGGCTTCATCTGGTCCACCATCAATGCAGGCACGACCACGCCGACCACGGCAACCTATGGCGGCATGGCTGGCACCTCGCAGGCCACGCCGCACGTGGCAGGCGTGGTGGCGCTGATGCAGAGCTATCGCGTCGCGCTCGGCAAGGCCCTGCTGACGCCGGCGCAGGTCACCCAGTTGCTGAAGTCCTCGGCGACGGTGCCGCACGTGACGCCAAGCGGCAGCAAGCCGATCGGCTCGGGCATCGTCAACGCCTATGCCGCCGTGCAGGCGGCCGGTAGCCAGCCCTGATCGACCGCGGGGCCGATGTTCCCGCATCGGTCCCGCTTTCCACGCGCCTGCCATGCGCCATCCGTCACGGGTGACGGAACGGGGTTTTACGGTAAGGTGCGGGCAGGGGGATATTGCAAGACCGTGGCGCAACGCGCAGCGTCGGGCTGTCCGCCCACCGTCATCGTCATTGCCCACGGAGATGCTCCATGCGTTTGCTGCCCCTGTTTTCCGCCATCGTCCTAGGCCTGGGTTCGGTCGCTGCCGCGTCGGCGGACGATGCGCCGGCACCGGCACCAACGCGTGTCGCCGTGCGCGCCGCGCACCTCGTCGACGTCAAGGCGGGCACCGTGCGCGACAACCCGCTGGTGATCATCGAGGGCGAGCGCATCACCGAGGTGCGTTACGACGGTCAGGTGCCGGCAGGCGTCAACGTGATCGACCTGGGCAGCGCCACGTTGTTGCCCGGGCTGATCGACTGCCACGTGCATCTCACCGGCGACCCGGGCGAGGTGAAGGGCGATTACTACGAGGCTGTGCTCAAGCGCGGTTCGATCGATTCGGCGATTCTCTCGCCCACCTATGCCAAGCGGACACTGGATGCCGGCTTCACCACGGTGCGCAACCTGGGCGCGCCTGACTATGTGGACGTGGCGCTGCGCAACGCGATCGATCGCGGCGATATCGCCGGGCCGCGCATGCTGGTCTCCGGGCCGCCGCTGGGCGCCACAGGCGGCCATGCCGATGACACCACCGGCTTCTCGCCGTGGATCGAGTTCCACGGCGTCGAAGGTGTGGCCGATGGCGTCGATGCCATCCGCCATCGCGTGCGCGAAAACGTCAAGAACGGCGCCGACGTGATCAAGTTCATGGCCAGTGCCGGCGTGTTGAGCGCGGAGGCATCGGTCGGTGCGCCGCAGTATTCGCAGGAAGAAATGAATGCCGTGGTGGACGAGGCGCACCGCTGGGGCAAGAAGGTCGCCGCACATGCGCACGGCGCCGAGTCGATCAAGATGGCCATCCGCGCCGGCGTGGACTCGATCGAACACAGCAGCATGATCGACGAAGAAGGCCTCAAGCTGGCCAAGCAGCACGGCACCTATCTGGATTTCGACGTCTACAACGACGACTACATCCTGAGCGAATACGCCAAGAAGGGCTTCCCGGCCAGCACTGTGGAGAAGGAGCGCCTGGTGGGCCGCCTGCAGCGCGAGAATTTCCAGCGCGCGGTGAAGGCCGGCGAAAAGATGGCCTTTGGCACTGATGCCGGCGTCTATCCGCACGGCTGGAACGCAAAGCAGTTCGCCGTGATGACCCATTGGGGCATGACGCCGATGCAGGCGATCCAGGCGGCCACGGTCAACGCCGCGGACCTGCTCGGCATGACCGGCAAGGTGGGTGCGGTGGCGCCGGGCTATTACGCCGACCTGGTGGCAGTGAGCGGCGATCCGATCAACGATGTTGCGCAGCTGGAACACGTCAGCTTCGTGATGAAGGGCGGCGCCGTCGACAAGAACGACATCAAGCGCTGATCCGGGCCGGTTGGTGGCAACCTTCGCGGGACGTGGATGTTACTCAGGCTAAGCTTGTGTATCGCTCTCAACCCGTCCCCGAGGTGTGCCATGGAAGTTCGCCAGCCTGTCCCTCCCTTCACCGCCGAAACGGCGGCGCAGAAAGTGCGTCTTGCCGAAGACGGCTGGAACAGTCGCGACCCGGTGAAGGTCTCGCTGGCGTACTCGCCCGACACCTACTGGCGCAATCGCGCCGAGTTCGTGCATGGGCGTGAGGAGGCGCAGGCCTTCCTCGCCCGCAAATGGAATCGCGAGCTCGACTATCGCCTGATCAAGGAGTTGTGGACCTTCGCCGGCAACCGCATCGCCGTTCGCTTTGCGTACGAATGGCACGACGATTCCGGCCAGTGGTACCGCAGCTACGGCAACGAGAACTGGCAGTTCGACGAGAACGGCTTGATGACGCATCGCCATGCCTCCATCAACGACATGCGCATTGCCGAGTCGGAGCGCAAGTATCACTGGCCGCTTGGTCGCCGTCCGGACGATCATCCGAGCCTGAGCGACCTGGGCTTCTGATTGCCGTCACCATTCATCGATCACCGTCAAGGAGGCCACTGATGAGCCAGGCGGATAGCGGCATCAACCTGGATGCCGAACCCAGCGGCGAAGGCTGCGTCGAATGTCTCAAGGCCGGCGGCTGGTGGCTGCATCTGCGCCGGTGCGCGCAATGCGGCCATATCGGTTGTTGCGACAGCTCGCCCAGCCAGCATGCCAGCAAGCACTTTCATGAAACCGGCCATCCGGTGATCGCCAATTTCGAGCCGGACGATCCGTGGTTCTATGACTTCCGTACTCGCCGGGCGTACGACGGCCCCGAGTTGCGTCCACCCCTTTTCCATCCGCTGGATCAACCCACGCCCGGGCCGCGCGGCAAGGTTCCAAGGAACTGGGAAGACCTCCTGCATTGAACGCCAGCGGGGCTTCCACGCACGGACTTGGCGCGACCACATCGACGATGGATGCAACCCCATGAACGACAGCAACGCACTGACCGCCGGCATCGATCATGTGGGTTTGACCGTGAGCGACGTCGAGCTTTCGCGGGCTTTCTTCGTGCAATGCCTGGGCTGGCGGGTGGTCGGTGGCAATCCCGCGTATCCGGCGGTGTTCGTTTCCGATGGCACCTCCGTGCTCACGCTGTGGCAGGTCGACGGCACCGATGGCCACCAGCCGTTCGACCGGCGCAAAAACATCGGTCTTCACCATGTCGCGCTGAAAGTGCCCAGCGAGGAAGCGCTGCATGCGCTGTTCGCCAGGGTGGCCGCGTGGCCCGGTGTGGAAGTGGAGTTTCCGCCCGAGGCCGTGGGCAAGCTGGGCAATATGCACGGTTTCGTGCGTGAGCCGGGCGGCACGCGCGTGGAATTTCGCTACAACGTGCCGGCGTAGACCGCGGCAGGAACGTGCGTGCTTGCCGCTGCGCGCGTTCCACGGGAGACTGGGCCACGCGCTCACACCAGCGCGCAGCGCTACACGCACACGGGACAGGCAATGAACGAACACGTGGACTTTCCAGACGACGAGAACGGCGACGTGCTGCGGCAGATGGCCGAGCAGGGCGACGACCTCTCGATCGCGCGCGAAATCGACTTCTCGGTGATCTTTCCCACCGAGGAAGCCGCGCTGAAGTTCGCGGTGCTATTGCTGAGGAATGGCCAGAAAGTGTCTTTCTCCGAATACGAGGCGGATGAGGAACGCCCCTGGGAAGTGCAAGCCCACCCCTTCATGGTGCCCACGCACGACAACATCAGCGGCTACGAAAGCCTGCTCGCCAGCGAATCCGAATCGCTCGGTGGCCTCAATGATGGCTGGGGCTGCGTGGTGCAGGAGTAAGGCGGAGCGGTCCGCCGCTAGCGCGAAGGCGCGTGGCCGCCCTTGGCAATCACCGCAGCTCGATCGGCATGCTGCACACGCGGTGCCCGCTGGATAGCGGCATGCACCGCGGGGTCAGTCGAGACCGGGGGATGTTCGCTGGCGCGGTGATGAAACGCCAGCGCGGCGGCGCGGACTTCGGGTGGCGCAAAGCGCAGCTCGCAATCGGCATGGGCGTTCAAGCTGGGCGACAACATCAGGGCGAGCATAAGCGTGCGTTGCATGAGATACCTCCGGCKTACTCGGAGGTTCCCATGAGGCGAGGGAAGGCGGCCATCCGGTTCTTGTGATGTGCGACGCTCGTGGCACGCCGCTTCGAACCAGTTGCGTCCAGCGCAAGCTAGAACTTGCTGTGCTCCACCTGCCGCTCACGACGCATCAACGTCCACTCCGCATGCTCGGTCAGCGCGGCATCGCCCAGTGAGCGCAGGATGCCGCGCTTCTCCGCAGGATCGTCGGTACGGTCGAGCGCCGCGCGGGCGCCGCTGAAAATGCGCTGCATGAAGCGGTATTGCCGGATCAGTTCCTTGTCGGCCTTCCTGTATGCATAGGCTTCGCGCACGGCGGCAACGATCGACAGCACGGCCATGATCACCACCAGCGTGTTCTTGATGTCTTCCGGCAGTTTGAGCGCAAACATCGCCAGAAACACACTGATGGAGATGCCCACCCACAAGCTGATCGAGCCCACCGTTTCGGTCAGATGGTGCAGGCCTGCGCTCTCCAGCGTCTTGCATTCGAAGTAGTGCAGTTGGCCCGAGCGGCCCGGTTCGCCCACCCATTCGTTGATGACCTGGGCCAGCGCGTCCGGCTCTGGCTTGGCTGGCGGCTGCAGGCCGACGGCGCGCATCACATTGCGGATCCAGCCCAGCTCGATGTTCTGCTTCTGCAGGAAATTGTCGTGCGCAAACTCGTGGTCGGTGTCTTTGGAGATGCCGGCGCGCCGCCAATACAACTGGATGCGCAGGCCTTCGGCAAGCGCGCGATAGTCCAGATACTTGCGGTGCCATTCGCGGCGCCGCGCGAGTGCGGCGACGATGCCGCCTGCCGCAAACAGCAGCAGGAAGAAATAGATCATGTTGTTCTGCTGGGTGAGATGGGCATAGAGGGTGAAGGCGATGCCCATCAGGGCGGCCAGCGTGTACGTCACGCGCAGCGCCAACAACACGCGCTTGCGAAAATGCATGGCGAGCCAGTCGGCACATCGAAAAAGCCGATCGACCGCTTCCGTGCTTTCGCCGGGTGACACGCCATGCTCGCCGGCCGCGGCGTCGATCTGCGGGGCGTAGGTCTCGCAATCGTCGTTGAATTCGATCATGTGACGAATCATCAGGTCGAATTCTTCCGGTGGTTCGGCCTGCAGCGACACGTGGTCGCCGGTGCGCCAGAGGGTCTGCAGCGCCGTCAGGCCTTCGGCCACCGAACCCTGCGCGCCTTCGCGCGAACAGACGATGTGATAGAGCAGGTGCTCGTCGCCGCCGCTCAGGATATGCCGCGCCTGGCGCGGATGTTCGATGATGCCGGGCAGCGAGCCGTGCAGGTAGTACTTCACGATTTGCGCGGTGCCGCCGAGTCGTCCGGAGTCCTTGCCGTCCCAGATCGACACCAGGATGTGCGCGTGACTGGCGATGAACACGCCGGCCTTCGCATATTGCCGATTACGCGCTTCGCCATGCGCCTGCAGTGCCTCCCGCGACTGGCTTTTCAGCAGCGGCAGGCGGATCACATCGGCGCGTTGAAAAAGCTCCTCGAACCGCTCGCGTACCACGGGCTCGGCGAAATCTTCGACATACATGTCGCGCGGCAAGGGCAGCGGAACCACCAGGCGCGCGCCCGCCGCCAATGCCTCGTTCGCGAACAGCTGATCGCCGCCTTCGGCCAGCGCCGAGAGCGCCACCAGCGGCAGCGACGGGTAATCGCGCTTGAGTGAGGCGAAAAAGGCCTGCAGGCGTTGCCGGATCGGCTCGATCTCAGCCGCGGCGATGTTGCGATGGCTGGTGACGCCGACAACCAAAGGTGTCATGGCAACCTCCGCGCGAGCCACGGTCCGGACCAGCGAACGCGTGGTGTGTCCATGGTGCAGGCAAGGCGGGGCTCACCCTGACGAGAAGGGCGCGTGAAGGCCCGCTCGCATCCCCTCCGCGAAACCACACGCAGCCTACCGCAAAAATGTGATGTACATCACATTCTTGATATCATTCCGGGAGGTGGCGAGGGGCGAGCGTCACCCGTTCCAGTCTGGCTCTGCGCCGGCTGGTCAGCGGTTGCGGGACGTTCCCGGCCAGGAAGGCCATGGCCTTCCTCGGGAGTGCACGGCGTCATGAAGCAGCCTCCGGCGGCCCCGGCATGTCGGTACCGCGCCTTCATCAGCTATAGCCACCGGGACAGTTCCTGGGCGGGCTGGCTGCACAAGGCGCTGGAAACCTATCGCGTGCCGTCGCGCCTGGTGGGCAAGCAGACTGCCGCCGGTGTGACGCCGCGGCGACTCGCGCCGATCTTTCGCGATCGCGACGAACTGGCCAGCGCCACCGATCTGGGCAGCAAGGTACGCGAGGCGCTGGCGCAATCGGCCAACCTCATCGTCATCTGTTCACCGTATGCGGCCACGTCGCATTGGGTGCAACAGGAAGTGCTCGCGTTCAAGCGGCTGGGGCGCAGCGCCAACATCTTCTGCCTGATCGTCGATGGCGAGCCGAACGTAGGCGCGCGCGGTGATCCCGCACAGGAATGCTTTGTCTCGGCGTTGCGCTTTCAACTCGATGCCAACGGTGAACTGGGCAGCGAAACCGCCGAACCCATCGCCGCGGATGCGCGCGCTTCGAAGGACGGGCGTCGCAACGCCAAGCTGAAACTGATCGCCGGCATGCTGGCGATCAGCTTCGACAGCCTCAAGCAGCGCGAACTGCAACGGCGAAATCGACGCCTGAGCATGATCACCGCGGCTGCGCTGGTGGTGGCGGCAGTGACGGCGTCGCTGGCGATCGTGGCGATGCAGGCACGTCACGCCGCCGACGTCGCGCGCGTGGCGGCCGAGCGCCGGCAGCGCCAGGCGGAAGACTTGATCGACTTCATGCTGGGCGACCTCAACGACAAGCTGCATCGCATCGAGCACCTGGACATCATGGAAGATGTCGACAACAAGGCGATGAAATACTTCGCCGGCATGCCGACCACCGACGTCACCGAGCAGGCATTGGCCCAGCGCGCCAAGGCGCTGGAGCGCATCGGCTCGGTACGCGAGGAACAAGGTCATCTGCCTGATGCGATCGCCTCGTACCGGGCCGCGGCCATGCTCGCCTCCGCGCTCGCGCAAAAGGCGCCTACCGACGCGGCCAAGCAGCTGCAATACGCGCGCATCCTGGCCTTCATCGGCCGCGCCCACTGGTTCGAGGGCGAACTCGACGCCGCCCAGACCAGCTTTGAAGAAGCGCAACACGTGCTGCTGCGCGCCGAGCCGTATGCCAAAGGCGATCTCGAGCTGCTGTTGGAGCTTGAGATCGTGGACAACAACATGGGCCATGTACTGGAGGCGCATGGTCGCCTCGACGAGGCGCTGGTCAGCTACCGCAGCGCGCTGGAGCTGGCCGGCAAACTGGTGGCCGCCAAACCCGATCGCGCCGATTGGGCCACCGAACTCGGCGGGGCGCACAACAACATCGGCAAGCTGGCGTTGCTGCATGGCGACCTGGCCGGTGCCATCGCCGAGTACGGTTCGGACGATGCGATTGAAACGGCCTTGTCCGCGCAGCATCCCGACGACTCCAGCCAGCGCGACTCGATGCTCACGGTGCGCGCCATCCTCGGTCGCACGCTGGCCCTGGTCGGTGATGACGCGACCGGCATGCGCCACATGCAACAGGCGGTTGATATCGCCGATGGACTGCTCAAGAGCAGTCCGAACAACAGCGGCTTCCAGGAAGACGTGGCCCGCTATTGCGCGCAGCTGGCACGGCTCAAGCGCCTCAACGGCGATCTGCCCGCCGCCAACGCACTCACCGCACGCTCGCTCGCCCTGGCGGCTGCGCTGGTCAAGCAGAGTCCCACCGACGCCGGCCTCGCGCGCTTGCAAGCCGAAGCGCAGACCGAGCACGCCGCGCAGTTGCTGGCGGCGGGGCAGGCCGACGCCGCGCACGCGCAGTTGCTGGTGGCGCTGGACACGCTCCGCCCCATGCGGGTCAAGCAACCGCATGAGCGCTCGATCGTCTTGGCCAACGGCGCCGCGCAACTGCTGCTGGCGGCGGCCACGACCGATCCGGCGGCAGCCGCGCAGCTGCGTCGCGACGTGGTAGCGATGGCGCAAGGGCAACCCAGCGGGCAAGGCGATCCACGCTTGCTGTCGATGCAGGCCCGGGCCTTGCTCGCGCTAGGTGAGACCGCCAAGGCAGATCCCTTGGTGCAGGCGTTGTGGGACAGCGGCTATCGCGATGCGGAATGGCTGGCCGTGCTGCGCCGCGCCCACGTGGCCTATCCCATCAACACCGTCTTCCAGAAAAAGTTGGTGGCACAAAGCAGCGGCGTTCGCTGATCAGGCTGACCGGGGCAGTCGAGAGTACGGGAGCACCATCGGGTAGGGAACCGCAATCTCTCAACGACGGGAGTTCATCATGAAAACCAGCAACCCCAGCAAGATCGATATTGAAGTGGAGCTTTATCGCAATCCCAAGCCAGGACGGGAGGAAAACCTGTTGGTGGTCAATCAGGGCAAGCACCACCACGCCTTCGAGAAGGTCGCCAGCGATGACCAGCCACATACGATTACCTGGACGCTATCGGGCAACGCCAGCGACGGCGAGTTCTGCGCCGCCGACGATCCGCACAGCCCCGGCTTCTCATGGCTGGTGCGCAAACCGAGCGACAAGGTGTTTCGCAATCTGCGCTACGAAGGCAAGAAGAAGATCAGCATCGACAACTACCATTGCGACAAGAACAGCGAAGGCGTGTGGCACTACCAGCTGTTCGCGCGCTTTGGCGACAAGGTGTACGGCGTGCCGTTGACCTTTGTATGCGGCGAGTCCAACAGCCCTCATCCATCGATCAAGAACAACTGATCCGTCCATCTCGCGCAAGGTCGCCCACGGACGCGGCGGCCTTTGCGCCAACACCTTCATGCGGTGTCGAGACTCGCGTGCGTACAGGGAAAGCCAGTTAACCGGCGTGATGCCGCCCACATCGATCTCTCGCGTTTCTCACACGTTGTCTACGGAACCGGTCGCACTGTCCAGCCACACGCGGCAAGCCTGCCGTGGTCTTGCTGGAGCGTATTCATGAGCGACCTCATCGAAAGCCAGGCCAATGAGTCTGTGGAACCTGCCCAGAAACAACGTGGCGGCATTGGCTACGTCTTGCTCTGGATCCTGGGTGTCCCGCTCCCTGTGCTGATCCTTATCGCGCTGGTTCGTGGTTGCGCCTGACCTCAAGGAGAATCTCCATGGCTACCACCTATAGCAGCGCCATCGCCCTGGACCCTCTTGCGCAGATGCGCTGGAGTGCCGTCTTCGCAGGTTGGTTTGTGGCGACGGGTATCGCGATACTGCTCTACGGCGCGGGCATCGCGTTGGGCTTCACGGCATTCAATCCGCACAACGCGGAAGCGGCCGCCAAGGGCCTGGGCATCGGCACCATCATCTGGATGATCCTGACCTGGGCTGCCTCGCTGTTCGTGGGCGGCCTGTTTGCCAGCTGGTTCGACGGTCGTGCCGACGACACCATGGGCAGCCTGCATGGCATCACGGTATGGGGCGTGGCGATGACTGCGAGCACGCTGTGGCTCGCGCTCACGCTGGGCCAGCTGAGCCATGAGCACAAGTCGCCGCATGGCGACCACGCAGGCACCATGGCGATGGCCGACAACGAGCCGATGGCGGTACTGCGCACGGATGTCCATCGCACGCTGGCGACACAGCGCGAAAGCCGCCCCGACAACGAGACGGAGAAGGCGCTGATCGCGGCCCTGGTAGCCGGACATACCGACACGGCGCGCGCCATCCTGATCGCGCAAACCGAGATGCCCACGGATGCGGCGACCATGCGCGTCAATACCTGGTTGCCGGTGGCCAACGCCACGCGCGACCAGCTCAAGAGTGACGCCGACCGCTTGAAGCACTATGCGGCCGTGGGCATGTTGACCTTGCTGCTCAGCGGGCTGGCCGGTCTGGTCGCGGCTGCCCTGGGCGGCTGGATGGGCTCGCGCCATATCCATCGCATCTACCACTTGCGTCGCTACGAGGGTCGTCCTTTCCGCGGGTAAGCGCGCGGCTGGGGCAGAGGTAACGGCAGCGCCGGTGCAGGCGCTGCCGTTTGCGTTTCACTGGGACAAGCGTTGGCGACGACTGCAGGCCGGGCCGTACGCCAGCGTGATTCGAGCCATCGAGATGAAGAACAAGCTTTTCATCGTGGTGAAATCGACGGTCGATGCGTTCAGCGACGACGAGTTGCTGACGCGGGCAGCGGCCTTGTCGTTCTACGCCGCGCTGTCGCTGGCGCCCTTGCTGTTGCTGCTGATGTGGAGTGTGGCCATCGTCAGGCCGGACTGGGCCGACGGCGTGACCCAGATGATCTCCACCATTGCGGGCGAACGGGCCGCGGTGGCCATCAACGACGTGCTCGGCGCCGTGCGCAATCGCCCCATGACCGGCAGCGTGGCCGGCGCGGTGAGCGTCGGCATCACCTTGTTCAGCGCGACGGCGGTGTTTGCCCAGTTGCAGGGCACGCTCAATCGCGTCTGGCGCGTGAAGCCCGAGCCAGGAGCAGCCATCGGCGCCTGGTTGCGCGCACGTGCGCGGGCGGTGGCGCTGCTGGTCGGCATCGGGTTTCTGCTGGTGATCTTTTTCATCATCGGTACGCTGATACGCCACGCCATACCCGAAGAAGGCGCGGTATGGAACGTGGTGGGGTCGATCAGCGGTTTCGCCGTGCTCTTCATCGCGTTCTGCGCCATGTACAAGGTGTTGCCGGATGCCCGGGTGGATTGGTCCGACGTCACCCTTGGCGCCTTCATCACCGGAGCGCTGCTGCAGATCGGCAAGTACGTGATCGGTTTCTACCTGCAGCGCGCGAATGTCGGCAGTGCCTACGGCTCCGCGGCCGGCCTGGTGGTGCTGCTCACCTGGACCTACTACTCCGCCGTGGTGGTCTTGACCGGTGCTTCGTTGACACGCGCACTGGCAGACGCCTTTGGCAAACCGATCCGACCCAGCGCTCACGCGGTGGAAATCGACTAGCGCCGTTTGCTAAGCGGCAACCAAACGCTGCACGCCTCTATACATTTTGCGCTTAAAAAGTTGACACGCCCGTTATCTCTTCGCGCCCACGCTTCGTGACGCAGTCTCTACTCGGGGCGGTTGCTGCCCTGGGGACATCTCATCATTGCTGGCGCTGCGGTGCCACGAAGGGAAACGCCATGTCGCTCATCCTGTTGATCATCGTCCTCGTCCTTGTGATTGGCGCCTTGCCGTCATGGCCTTATAGCCGCGGGTGGGGTTATTACCCCAGCGGCGGCCTGGGCCTGATCCTGCTGATCTTGTTGATCCTGCTGTTGATGGGTCGCATCTGACGATCTACCGATGCAGCGAGAGCAGGAACAAAGACGGCGCCCTCGTGCGCCGTCTTTGTTTTTGATCAGTTTCAGCGATTCAGCGTTCGGATCACTTTGGACTCTCAAGGGTTCGACAGGTCGTTCACTCCGCGGAACGCAGGATCGACGTCGTACACGTCCCCCACGGCACATCGCTTTGGCGTGACGTGGTGGAGGTTCCTGCATGTCGCTTCAATTCACGCTGGCCCAGCTGCCCCCTGCGGTGACGCTGCGTCGCTGCTGGACCAATGCCAGCTGGGGCTCGCGCCGGCTCGATGTCATGGTCGCCATTCCGGCTCGCAACGAAGCGGGCCGCATCGGCCGCTGCCTCGATGGGCTGGAACGTCAGGACACGCTGCGCCGTTTTGGCGTACTCGTGCTGGTCAATGGCAGCTCCGACGACACCTACGCCGAAGTCGTGGCGCGCGCGCGACGGCATGCGGCATCGCCGCTCCTGGTGGTGGAGGCGCAGCTTCCGCCGGAGCGTTGCGACGCCGGCGCTGCGCGTTGTGTCGCCATGCATCTGGCGGGTCGCTGCCTGCCCAGCGGCAGCGGCGCGATCTTCACCACCGACGCCGACAGCGTGCCGCCATCGCGCTGGATTGCCGAGTACAGCGCGCTGATCCATGCGGGATACGACGCGGTGGCCGGCCTTGCACGACTGCTGCCGGAAGACATGGAAGACATACCGCGCTCGCTGCTGCAGCGTCGGATGGCGGAAACGCGTTATGAAGCCTGCCTGGATGCGCTCGAAGCGTGGCTGGATCCCGTCGCGCACAACCCATGGCCGCGCCACTACCAGGCCAGCGGCGCCAACCTCGCCTTGAGCGCGGCCGCGATGCATTTGGTGGGAGACGCGCCGTGGCCTGCCTGTGGTGAGGACAAATCCCTGGTGCATGCGCTGGAGTTGCGCGATGGCCGCGTGCGGCACGACACCGTGCAGCAGGTGCTGACCTCCGGCAGGTTGTTCGGACGCGCGCGCGGCGGCATGGCCGATACCATGCGCAAACGGATACTGGAGCCCGATGCGCCGTGCGACGAGCGGCTGGAGTCGGTCGAACATGCCTGTTTTCGGGCTCGCACGCGGCGACTGCTGAGGGATTGCCACGCAGGACACCGCAGCGCCGAGCCGCTGGAAGCCTTGGCTGCTCGCGTCCACCTCACTACGCGCACGCTGCAGGCAGCCTTGCGCACGGGCGGGTTCGGCGCCGCCTGGCGCGTGATCGAGAGCGCTTCGCCGCGGCTGGCCAGATGGCCATTGAACCCGTCGCAACTTTCCGCGCAGTGTTCGCGCGGCGAGGCCTTGCTTGCGCGCATGCGCATCCCGCATGCGCGACAGCACGATCAGCTCGCGGGGATCACGCCATGAATGCCATCGCGATGGCACGACCGTCGACGCAGCGGGACCAGATGCTCGCCATGCCGGCCGATCTTGAGTCCACGCTGGATCGGCTCGCGGCGGAAGACGACCGCACCGACAGCGCCCCCATCGATGCGCTGAAGTATCTCGTGCACTGCGGTGCCGCCACGGCCGTGCTGCCGGCATCGCTGGGCGGTGCGGAGTTCGGATGGTCACGGCATGCATCGCCCAGTCTCGGCGAATGGCTGAGGCGACTGGGTGCATCGCATCTCTCGCTGGCGCGCCTCTATGAGGGCCACGTCAACGCCTTCCAGCTGATCTGGACCTACGGCAACCGCGCTCAGCGCGATGCCGTGAGTCGCCATGTGGCGGAAGGTGGCTGGCTCGGCGTGTGGAATGCGCCCCATCCCACGGGCCCGCTCAGGCTTTCGGATTCCGACGAAGCGTACGTGCTCGATGGCCACAAGGCCTACGCGTCCGGCGCGGGCTTGATCAACCGGCCGCTGGTGACGGCGCAGCATGAGCGGCTTGGCTATGTGATGGTATGGCCCGCGGTCGCCTGCCAGGTGGGTGCGCGCGAAGAGTGGGAGATGCACGGCATGCGTGCTTCAGTAACGTTGCCGATTCGCTACCACGCGGCCAGCGTGGCGCCCGATGCCATCATCGGCGCCGACAATGACTACCACCGTGAGCCGATGTTCAGCGCGGGCGCCTGGCGTTTTCTTGCCGCCCAGTTCGGCGCGGGAGAGCGCCTCGGTCGACTCGCGGCGCTCGCGCTCACGCGCGCCGGTCGCGATGGCGATCCGCATCAGCGTGCACGCATGGCCGACGTGGCGATAGCCGTGGAATCGGCGGCGCTTTGGGTGGAGCGCGCACGCTGGGCGGCCGATAGCGATGCGTCTTGTGCGGAGATCATCCATATCGTGCGCATGGCCCGCCTTGCCGTCGAACGCCAGCTGCTCGAGGTTATCCAGTGGGTGCACCGGTCGGTGGGCCTTGCGGCGTTCCGGCGGGATAACCCGATCGAGCGCATCACGCGCGACCTGGAAACCTACCTGCGGCAGCCGGTACCGGATCTGGTCAGGGATCGCATCGGCGAGCACATGCTCAGCTTCGCGGTGCGCCCATGACGTATGCCCAGGCGATGCAGCGTTTGCCGCTGGTGGCGCCAGAAACCCTGCTGGCGCAGCGCGGGCTGATGGTGGTAGCGCCGCATCCGGACGATGAAACGCTGGGTTGCGGTGGCCTGCTCGCGTGGGCGGCGCGCTGCGATCTGTTGCGCCATGTGGTGTTCCTTACCGACGGTGAGTGCTCGCATCCCGATAGCGAGCGCGATATGGGAGCGATCCGCCGTGGCGAGGCGATCATTGCGGCGGCGCATCTGGGCCTGAAGCCATCGCATCTGAGTTTCATGGGCCTGCCCGATACCGGCCTGTTGACCCTGGGCGGCGAGCAGCGCTTGTGGGCGACGCATTGGCTACGCCATCTCGCCGCCGAACGCAGCCCGTGCCTGATCGTGGTCACCGCCGATACCGATCCCCACGGCGATCACCGCGCGGCCTGCACCCTGATCCTGGAAGCCACGCGCGGACTGCACGGCGTGGAGGTGATGACGTATCCGATCTGGAGCTGGCTGCTGCACGACGAGCCGGCGTCGGTCAGCGGCATCCGTGTCGATATCAAAGCACATCGTGCCATCAAGGCATCGGCGATCGAGGCTTACGCCAGTCAGCAAGGCCGCCTCTCGCTCGACGTCGATGGTTTCAAGATACCCGAGGAGTTATTGCGCCATGTCCACGCCGACACCGAAGTTTTCCTCCGCCCCCAGCTATGACCATGAGTTTTTCGAGCACTTGTATACCGGCCAGGTCGATCCCTGGTCGGTACTCACCAGTGCCTACGAGCGCGACAAATACGAGGCAACGCTGCAGGCGCTGAGCAAGCCGCGCTATCGGCATGCACTGGAGCTGGGTTGTTCGATTGGTGGGCTTACACGCTTGCTTGCCACCCGCTGCGATGCCGTGACCGCAGTCGATACCAGCGCCACGGCGCTGCTGCGCGCCAGGCAGTTGTGTGACGCGCCGAACGTGACTTTCGTGCAAGCCCATCTTCCCGATGGCGACTGGGGAGGCTCGTACGACCTGGTGGTGTTGTCCGAAGTCCTCTACTACTTCTCGATACCCGCCCTGGTGCGGCTGGCCGACCGACTGTCCAAAGTGGTCATGCCCGGTACGGAATTCGTGGTGGCGCATTGGACGGGCGAGACCGACTATCCACTCACCGGCGATCGCGCCACCGAGCTGTTTCAAAGCCTGATGCGCGCCGACCTGCGCAGCCGCACGCGCCATCCCAAGTATCGGCTGGAGAGCTGGATGGCGAGCGGGACCTCGTGACTGCGCACCTCACCACGTGCGAGAGCGCACGCTAGACGTGCGCGTTCTTGGCGGCAGGCCGCGCGACAGCGGCCTCGACCACACGCACCAGATCGGCGCGACCGAATGGCTTGGGCAGACGCAGCACGTTCCTGGCCGATCCTTCGGGCAGCTCCGCATAGCCGGACGCCAGGATGATGGGCAGGCCGGGCCAGCGCGACTGGACTTCTTCGATCAACTGCAGCCCGTTCATCACCGGCATCGCGTAGTCGGTGATCATCACGTCGAAAAAGGTTTTCTGCGACAGCTGTTCCAGCGCCTCGCGCGCGGAATGCGCTTCGACGGTGACGTGGCCCAGGTCATTCAACACCGCGGTGATGGTCATGGCGATCAGCGGATCGTCGTCCACCACCAGGATGCTTTGCGCGGTGGCGTTGGCCTCGGGCTCAGGCTCGGGCGCGCGTGCCGGCGCGGCGACTGAGGTCCCGGCCATGGGCAGCCACAGTTCGGCGGTGGTGCCGCGTCCTTCCTGGCTGCGCAGCAGCAGGCGTCCGCCGGATTGCTCGGCCAGGCCGTGCACCATGGACAAACCCAGGCCCGTGCCCTTGCCGATGCCCTTGGTGGTGAAGAACGGCTCGGCTGCGCGCTCGAGCGTGGCGGGATCCATGCCGTGGCCATCGTCGGTCACGGAGAGGCTCACATAGTTGCCCGGCGGCAGGGCGGTGCGATGGCCGCTTTGCTCGATCGTCTCGTTCCTTGAAGTGATGATGATGTGCCCACCCTCGGGCATCGCATCGCGCGCATTCATCACCAGATTGAGCAGGGCCAGTTCCAACTGGTTGCCGTCCACCAGGGTCTGATGCAGCGTGAGCGGAAAGACCGTGTCGATGGTGATGGTGGGGCCGGCTGAGCGCTGCAGCAGGCTGCTGATCTCCTGCACGAGTGCGCGCAGATCGATCGCGGTGGGCTTGAGCTCCTGCTTGCGCGCGAACGCCAGCATGCGTTTGGTCAAGGCGGCACCGCGACGCGCACCGGCCAGGGCATTGCCCAGCAGATTGAGCGCCTGCGGATCATGCGTCAGCCGCGGCTCCATCAACTCCAGGCTGCCGATCACCGCCATCAGCAGGTTGTTGAAATCGTGCGCCACGCCACCGGTGAGCTGGCCGATCGCCTCCAGCTTCTGCGACTGGAACAGCGCCTCGCGTGCGTCGGCGAGCGCGGCGTCGGCATCGCGGCGTGCGGTGATGTCGCGGGTGACCTTGGCAAAACCCACGTGACGTCCGTTGTCATCGGTGATGCGGTCGATGATTACGTGCGCCCAGAACGAGGTGCCGTCCTTGCGCACGCGCCAGCCTTCGGCCTCGAAGCGACCCGTGCTCGCGGCGACACCGAGCGCGCGCTGCGGCTCGCCCGCGGCGCGATCCTCCAGCGTGTAAAACGTCGACAGATGCTTGCCGAGTATTTCCTCGCGCGTATAGCCCTTGATGCGCTGCGCGCCGGTGTTCCAGCTGGTGATGAAGCCGTCCTGGTTGAGCATGTAGATGGCGCAATCGCCGACGCCTTGCAGCAACAGGCGAAATTGCTCTTCGCTGTGGCGCAGGCGGTCTTCCGCCTGCTTGCGTTCGGTGAGGTCGCGCGTGACCGAGGCGTAGCCGATCGGCGTGCCGTCCGAGGTTTTCACCAGGTCGAGCACCATATTGGCCCAGTACTGCGTGCCATCCTTGCGGCAGCGCCAGCCCTCCGCTTCCACGCGACCTTCTTCGTAGGCGGTGACCAGCGCCAGTTCGGGTTCGCCGGCGGCGCGCGCCTCGTCGGTATAGAACATGCTCAGATGTGCACCCAGCACCTCGGACGCGGTGTAACCGGCACTACGCTCCGAACCGATGTTCCRGCTGGCAATGGTTCCATCCAGATTGATCAAACAGATGGCGTAGTCGACAACGGAGTCGACCAGCAGCTCGTACTTGTTTTGTCCCGTGGTGTTCAAGCGCCCCTCTTGGTACCGCGTAGGACTGGGTGGTCATTGTTTGTCGAGGAAACGTGTAGAACGCGTCAAATTCACGGGCTTGTTTGGTTGCTGCGTCCAGGACGCACGTCACGTGACCTGGCGCTGCCTCTTCAAGCCGTCAAAACCGATCGGTGCTCGCCAGATACCGCCATTGACCCGGCTGCAGGCGGGACATCGGGATGCGGCCGATGCGCAGGCGCCTGATCGCCAGCACCTTCAGGCCCACCGCGTTGCACATGCGCTCGACTTTCTCGATCGCAATCCGCTTCAAGGCGAAGCGCAGGTGGTTTTCGTTCTGCCAGCTCACCTTGATCGGCGGCAGCGCGTAGTTGTCGAAGCTGAGCCCATGGTTGAGCAGGGCGAGGCCATTGGGCGCCAGCTTGCCGGTCACTTCCACCACCAGTTCCTGCTCGATGCGGTCGAAGTCTTCTTCCAGGCGACGCTTGACCCGCCAGTCCTGCGTGAATACCAGCAGGCCACTGGCCGCGTCGGGCAGGGCCAGTGGCGACTCCAGTCGGGCGAAGTGACGCTTCAGCAAGCGCACGCCCGAGGCGTCGTCTTCGGCGCGGCTTTCCACGCGGACCAGCGCGCGAGCCTCATCGACCGTGACGCCGGCGGGTTTGTGCAACACCAGGGTGGCCGGTTCGGCGGGCTCGAGCTTGGCGTGCGGATCGATCTCGATGTGCTGTTCCAGCACCTTGAACTGCGGCTCCTCCACGGTCACGCCGTCCACGCGCACCCAGCCGCCTTCGATATACATTTCCGCCTCGCGTCGCGAGCACTGGGTCAGGGCGGCGACACGTTTGGCGAGGCGTTCGGGTTCGGTCATCAGCGTTGCCAGGGAGGGATGTGCGCCATTATAGGCGCTGCGGTGCCGGGTGGAGCCCGTCTTCGCAGCCGGCTGGGGCGTCGCCCTGTGGTGGCATCGTGTCTTCAGGGACGATCAGAGCAGGGGGCAAGCCATGTCGGATCACGAATCGATGAAGGAGGCGCGGCCTGTGGGTCCCGAGCGACGCATCGTCGCCATTGATGTGTTGCGGGGCGCGGCGCTGTTCGGCGTGCTCTGCGTCAATCTCATTAATGAGTTTCGGGTGTCCATTTTCCAGCAGTTTCTTCCCGCATCCACTGACGGTTCCTGGCTGGATCATGCCGTCCAGGCGACGGTGAGCATCGGCATGGAGTTGAAGGCCTTCGCGCTGTTCTCCCTGCTGTTCGGTGTGGGCCTGGCCATTCAATTCGAACGACTGGCAGCGACCTCGCGCCGTCTCCCGCTGCTGAGCCGGCGACTGCTGGTGCTGCTTGGGCTTGGCCTTATCCATCTGTGCTTTATCTGGAACGGCGACATTCTCACCGAGTACGCGCTGGTGGGCTTGCTGGCCTTGCCCTTCCTCTATGCGTCAAACCGCCTTCTTGCCGTGGCAGCCGCGGTCGCCCTCGCGATCTATGCGGCCTTGCCGTTCTGGCTGCCGGATACGTTCTTCTGGCCGAGCGGCGTCTCGCTCCAGCAGTATGTGCAAACGGCTACGGCGGTGTATGCAGGCGGCACATGGGCGGACGTCATCCGCTTCAATCTCGCTGAAATACCGCATTTGATACCGCTGCATGTGCTCGTCGCACCGCGCACGTTCGCGTTGTTCCTGCTGGGTGTGATGGCATGGCGAAGCGGTCTGCTGCGACATCCCGAGCATTATCGTCGCCTGCTTGTCGGCATGGCCGTGGTGGGCGTGGTCTTGGGATTCGCTATGAATTTGCTGGATCCATCCTCGGCTTGGCGCAGCTGGGCGCCGGTCATCTCGGTGCTAAGCACGCTCGGCCCGTTGGTGCTGGCGATAGGCTACGGGGCTGCGATCACGGTGCTTTATATGTTCACCCGGGCCGGCCGTGTGCTTGGTGTGCTGGGTCCACTCGGTCGCATGGCCTTCAGCAACTACCTGGCCCAGTCGTTGATCTTCGGCTGGATCTTCTTCGGCTATGGATTGGGTCGCTTCGGCCAGATGAGTCCATCGCACGCCATGGGCCTTGGCGTAACCGTCTATGTGTTCCAGATCATGGCCAGCCGGTGGTGGCTCGGGCGATACCGTTTTGGCCCGATGGAGTGGCTGTGGCGAACGCTCATGTACGGCGCTCGGCAGCCCTGGCGGCGCTCGACCGACACGTATGGCGAAGAGAGCGCTGGCGCCGCGTCCGAGCTGAAGTAGACTGCCGACCAGTCCATGAGTCACCGACCGCTCCGCTCTCGCTGAAACCACCATCGCACGCACACGAAGGAGTTTGGCATGGCCAGGCAATTGCTCCTGAAAGCGCTCGCCCTGATGTTCACCGGCGCGTGTCTGTACTGCGGCCTCACGGCCACGGATTTCCACGCGCTGACAGTCGGTGCTGCCGACGAGTCCACGAGCTGGCCCAAGGTGATACTCGCGGTTGCCTTCGGCATAGCGGCCGTCACTGCGCTCTACTTGTCCGCTCCGGCGAAAGAAAAAGCGTCGGAGCGTTGAAGAGGGCGGTCGGGTGAAAAAGTGGCCCGCCGGGAAGCAGCTCCCATGGCGAGGCGGGAAAGGATCCAGGGGGCACGGAAAGCCAACCCCGGCGTTATGTGCGCCAGCTGGCACTTCTAGGCTGATCGATCTAATTGTGCACCCATGGATGCCGTGACAGGATTTCCCATTCGATCTCAAGGTTGCCATCGCCCTCGCAAGCTACGGCGTCGTCCTCAAGCAAGGGCAGGTGGTACCGGTGGGCGAAGGTGCGACGTGAGCTGCCGGCTTCCGACCCGGAGCGGACGGTCGTAGTCATCGCGTGGAAGCAGATCTATCCAGGGAGCAGGGGGATCAATGCAGCCTGAAGGTTTGAAAGTCATCATCATTGCCGTCATCGCCATGGCACTCTTCGGTGCGAGCTTTGTTGGTTACATCGCCCATCTGAAGAAGGTCGCTCCCGCAAAAAGCGATCCCGCCTGGCAGGTGACCGGTGTCGACGCGGACAAGCGCTTTGCGAGATTGGGCGGGCACAAGGCATGGACAATCAGGTGCATTCAGGCTCTTTCTTTCGTGTTTTGTATAGCCACTTTTACGGCTGTGGCAGAAGATCTATCCCCGTCCCTGGGCAATCTTCCCGCACGCTACACCGAAGCGTTCAAACTCTACAAAGCTAAGCAATACGCCGAGGCCGCTGCCATCCTGGAGCCATTTCTCAAGGCCGGTTCGGAGGGCATGGATGAGCGCTGGAATCTTGCCATGTACGACCTGGCATGCTTCGAGGCTCTGGCGGGTCGCAAGGAGCTGGCGATAGATGCCTTGATGGCCTGGGAGGCCAAGGGTGGTAGTGGGTCCGCGGAGCATTTGGCCACCGATACGGATCTCTCGTCACTCCATGGAGACCCTCGCTTCGTGCAACTGGTCGAAGCGGCCCGCAACCAGGAGCATCTGTGGGCGCGCGAGCCTGGACAGGGGCTGCCAGCGGTACCGGATCTGAACGATGACGCAAAGGTGGCGGGGCTGTCCGTGGTGTGGTCGGAGACGCGCTTCAACTTTGCCTTCTTCGATCGGCAACCGGGCCTGGACTGGAACCAGGCCTATCTGGACTTCCTGCCCAAGGTGCGTGCCACCTCAACCACCGAGGAGTATTACCGCACGCTGATGCGGTTCGCCGCCATGCTCAAGGACGGCCACACCAACGTGTATCCCCCTGAGGCCCTTCAGGACGCCTTCTACGGCAAGCCTGGGTTGCACACCCAGCTGGTAGAGAGCGCGGTCGTGGTGACGAACGTGGATGACCCGGCATTGCTCACGCAGCGGTGGCGGGTAGGTGACGTGTTGCTGACGATCGACGGGGAAGACATCCGACGCTATGCGGAGCGACAGATTGCGCCTTACCAGAGCTCGTCCACGCTACAGGACTTGCAGGTTCGTACGTTCGACTACGCCTTGCTCAGCGGGCACGCAGGCAGCCAGATCCATGTGAGCGTGAAGACGGCCGCGGGCAAACTAGAGGCGCGGAGCCTGACGCGACTTGCGCTAGCGGACTGGGCGGCGTTCAAGCGAGAACGCGCTTCGTTTCAGCAAAGGCCGGACGGTATCGCCGTGCTCACCATCAACGAGTTCGAGGACACGGAAGGCACCAAGACGTTGCTGGCGAACCTGCCCAGTATCAAGGTGGCCAAGGGGCTGGTGATCGATGTCCGCGCCAATGGCGGCGGCAGCACGCCCGTGGACCTGCTGCAGGTGCTGGCCAAGGAACCGATCCGCGGCCCCCTAATCCGCACCCGCAGTTATCGCGCCGCCGACCGCGCGCGTGGCGCGCTGCCCGGCTGGACGGACCTTCCTGCGTTCCAGGCACCCGTCGACCCGGTCCACCACATCGATGTGCCGGTTGCGGTGCTGACCAGCGCACATACCTTTTCCGCAGCGGAGGATTTCGTGGCGATGTTCAAATCCATGCACCGGGGCATAACGGTGGGTGAGACCACGGCGGGAAGCACCGGGCAGCCATTGTTCTTCCAACTACCCGGTGGCGGCAGCGCGCGCGTTTGCACGCGCAATGATCGTGCGCCTGATGGGACCGTGTTCGAGGGGGAGGGCCTGCGCCCGGACATCGAAGTTTCGCCTACCGTGGAAAGTATCAAGCGAGGCAGGGACATCGCTTTGGAACGCGCGGTAAAGGCGCTGTTGGTCGCCAAGTGACGAGGCGCCCTGGCGTCTGAAACGATACGTGACCAACCGGGGGGCGCTTTCGATCCAAAGCAATGAGATGGACTCCTCCCCGTCTTCGGCATCGAGTGCCAGACTGGAAGCGATTAGAACCAGTCGCTGGCGAAGAGGAGTCCACCCATGAAGCTTACGCGCATCGGAGTAGACGTGGCCAAGCAGGTCTTCCAGGTCCACGGGGTTGATCGACACGAGCAACCGATATGGCGTCGCCGCCTGTCACGG
>NZ_JBFTRY010000011.1:0-65171 GCF_056399745.1 Dyella sp. 01N36 | reverse complement strand
GGGCTGGGGTGAGGGGCGGGTGCTCGCGGGAACGCTTCAAACATAGTCCCTGCTCTTCAACCTCAGCCCCACCACCCGACCCGCTACAATCGCCGCCATGACTGCCCCATCCCTCATGTCCCTCCTGCCCCGCCCCATGCGCGCCCTCGCCGGCCGCGCGCTGGAAACGGCGTTGAACCACACCTTGYCGCTCGATCCGGAAACCGCCGGGCGGCTATCGGCGCTCGATGGGCGCAGCGTGCAGTTGCATCTGCGCGGACCGGAGCTGGCGTTGTCGGTGACGGTGGAAGGCGAGCGGCTGAAGGTCGGTCCTGCGCAGGACGACAACCACCTGCGGGTCGCGGCAACGCCCGGCAGCCTGCTGGCGATGCTGGTGAAGCGCGATGATGAAGGCGTGGCGCCCGGCAAGGTGGAGATCGCGGGCGATGCCGATCTTGCGCGTCGTCTGGAAAAACTCGCGAGCAAGTTCGCGCCGGATTTCGAAGAGGCGTTCGCACGCACTTTCGGCGATGTGCTCGGCGTGCCGCTGGCCAAGGCCGTGCGCAGCGGGCTGGCGCATGCGAAGGAGACGGCAAGCCATCTCACCACGGATACCGCCGACTGGCTGCGCGACGAAGCCCGCGTGGCAGCCGCGCCCGGTGAAGTGGAAGGTTTCCTCGACGGCGTCGACGAACTGCGCGAACGCAGCGAACGCCTGGAAGCGCGCCTGACGCGCCTGGAGCAGCGTCTGAAGAAGGGACCCACCGCGTGAGGACACCGCTGAAGGTGGTACCGCGCGTGATGCGCGTCGCTTCCGTTTTGCTCGCTTATCGCCTGGATGAACTGGTCGATGCCGCGCACTTGTTCCGTCCGCTCAAGCTGGTGCGCCCGTTCGTGGCGCGGCCGCGCACGGACATCACGAATCTCCCACGCGGCGCCCGCCTGCGACTGGCGCTCACCGAGCTCGGCCCGATTTTCGTCAAGGCCGGCCAGGTCCTTTCCACGCGCCGCGACCTGGTGCCGGCGGACATTGCCGACGAACTCGCGCAACTGCAGGATCAGGTGCCGCCGTTCCCCGGCGCCGAAGCGCGCGCCATCATCGAGCAGGAACTGAAGGCGCCGATCACCGCGCTGTACACCAGCTTCGATGAAACGCCGCTGGCCTCTGCCTCGATCGCGCAGGTGCATGCGGCGACACTGGCCGATGGCAGCGCGGTGGTGGTCAAGGTGCTGCGTCCGGGCATCGACCAGCAGATCGCGCGCGACATCAAGCTGCTGCGTTCGCTCGGCGAGCTGGCGCAGCGCTGGCATCCCAATGCCGACAAGATCCGCCCGCTCGACGTGGTCGCCGAAGTCGAGAAGATGCTGGAAAACGAGCTGGATCTGCAGCGCGAAGGCGCCAGCGCCAGCCTGCTTCGCCGCAACTTCAAGAGCGGCGAAGACCTCTACGTGCCGGCGGTGTTCTGGGACCTCACCAGCGCCCGCGTGCTGACGCTCGAACGCGTCTACGGCGTGAGCTGCGACGACATCGCCGCGATTGATGCGGCCGGCATCGACCGCAAGGCGCTCGCCGTAAAGGGTGTGCGACTGTTCTACGAACAGGTGTTTCGCGACAACTTCTTCCACGCCGATGCGCATCCCGGGAATATCTGGGTCGACACGGCGCGCCCGGGCGATGCGCGCTTCATCGCACTGGATTTCGGCATCATGGGATCGCTGCCGGAACGCGACCAGTATTGGCTCGCGCAGAATTTCATCGCCTTGTTCGAACGCGACTACGCACGCATCGCGCAGCTGCACGTGGATGCCGGCTGGATGCCGTCCACCGTGCGCATCGACGAACTGACCGCGGCAGTGCGCACCGTCTGCGAGCCCTACTTCACCCGTCCTCTGTCGCAGATCTCACTGGCCGAGCTGGTGGTCAAGCTGTTCCAGACGGCGCGCCGCTACGAGTTGACGCTGCAGCCGCAGCTGATCCTGTTGCAAAAGACCTTGCTCAATATCGAAGGCGTCGGCCGCATGCTCGACCCGGAGATCGATATCTGGGCGGTGGCGCACCCGGTGCTCAAGCGCATCCTGCGCGAGCGCTACAGTCCGCGCCAAACCCTGCGCGAGGTGCGCAAGCGCCTGCCCGAGTGGTTCCATGCCGCGCCTCAGTTCCCGGAACTGGTGCGCGATGCGTTGCGCCAGGTGGCTACCGGCGAGCGGCAGACGGTCAGTGATCCGGCTGAACTGGCGCAACAGCGCGATGAGGGGCAACGCACGCGACGCGCGCTCTCGTTTGGGTTGCTAGGCGCGAGCTTGCTGATTGGCAGTGCGGTGCTGTGGACTCAGGCGAGCGAGCACGGCGTGTGGCTCGCATCCGCTTGCTCCGCTGCCGGCTTGCTTGCCTTCGTAGCGGGCTGGCCTCGTCGCTGATTGTTCCGACATGCTCGATATCCTCTACCAGGACGACGCCATCATCGCGGTGAACAAGCCCGCGGGCCTCGCCGTGCATCGTTCGAAAATGGTCGGCAACGCAGAAGAGTTTCTGATCGACCTGCTGCGCGAACAGGTCGGTGGCACGACCTACCTCGCCCATCGCCTCGACCGCGCGACCAGCGGCGTGTTGCTGGTGGCGCGCTCGAGCGAGATTGCCGCCTCGCTCGGCGAGCAGTTCATGGGCCGCAACGTGCACAAGCAATACCTCGCCGTGGTGCGCGGCTGGCCGGAGCCTGAGGAGGCGCTGGTCGATTATCCCCTGCCCGGCTCCCGCGACAGCGGACCGCGGCGCGAGGCGCGAGGCGCGCACCAGCTATCGACGGCTGGCCACGGTGGAAGTACCCATTGAACTGGGACGCTATCCCCAGCAGCGCTACGCCATGGTGCTGGCCGAACCGCAGACCGGCCGTTTTCGCCAGATCCGCAAGCATATGGCGCACCTGCACCATCCCATCATTGGCGATTGCCAGCACGGGCGCAGCGATCACAACCGCCTGTACAAGCAGTACTTCAGCTGCCACCGCATGCTTCTGCACGCGTGGCGGCTGAGTTTCGCGCACCCGCTGAGCGGCGAGCCGATGCGTCTGGAAGCGCCGCTGGATGCCGCCTATCAAGGCCTGCTCGAACGCTTCGGCTGGTCTTTGCCGGATTTGTGATGCGCCGCGTCGTGGCGGCATGTCACGCTCGCCCGCTAAACTTTGCGCCATGCTCACCATCAGCCGATCCATCGTCCTGCCCGAGACCGAGCTGACTGAGCGATTCCTACGCGCAGACGGTCCCGGCGGCCAACACGTCAATCGCACGGAAAGCGCGGTCGAACTGCGCTTCGACGTGGCCCATTCGCCGTCCCTGCCCGAACCACTGCGCGCACGCCTGCTCGCGCGCCGCGATCGCCGCCTGACCGACGAAGGCGTGCTGGTGATCCAGGCACGCCGTTTCCGCGACCAGGGCCGCAATCGCGAAGATGCGCGCGATCGCCTGGTCGAGATCATCCGTGCCGCCCTGGTCGTACCCAAGGCGCGCATCGCCACCAAACCCACCCGCGGCTCGAAAGAGCGCCGGCTCGCCGGCAAACAGCAACGCGGCAAGATCAAGCAAACGCGGTCGCGTGACTGGAGTCGTGAATGAGCACCCCGATGCTGCCCCCTGCCCCGCCCGAGGCGCCCAAGCTCAACAGCAAGTTCTGGCCGTGGCTCGCACGCTGCCTGCTGCGCCTGTCCGGCTGGAAGCTGCTCGGCGAGCTGCCCAACGAGCCCAAGCTGATCATCATCGGTGCGCCGCATTCGTCCTATTGGGATGGCTACTACGGCCTGCTGATGAAGATCGGCCTGGGCGTGGACATCAACATCATGATCAAGCGCGAGGTGCTGGACGGTCCGCTGGGTATCATCCTGCGCCCGATCGGCATGATCGCGATCAACCGCAGCGCCGCGCTCAACGTGGTGGATCAGATGGTGCAGCGGTTCCGGGAAAAGGACCGCATGTGGCTGGGCATCACGCCCGAAGGCACGCGCAAGAAGGTCAAGCAGTGGAAGTCGGGTTTTCTGCGCATTGCACATGATGCGAACGTGCCGATCCAGACGCTGTTCCTGGATTATCCGAGCAAGACTTTCCGGTTTGGACCGGTGGTGCACGCTACGGATGATCCGGATGCGGATATGGCGAAGATCCGTGCGTTGTTTACGCCGTATCGGGGCAAGCACCGCAACGCGAACGATTGAGCGCACGTAGGCCTCATTGTGGGAGCGCACCCTGTGCGCGACTGGCGGTGATGGAACCTGAGGCCGTCGCGCACAGGGTGCGCTCCCACAGAAAGCCATGCGTCCCTAACGCTCCGAATGGCCCGACTCATCGTAATCGCGATGCGTCAACAAGCCCGGCTTCACCAGATCGATAAACGCCCTCGCCTCCGCGCTGAGGAACTTGCCTTTGCGCATCACCACGCCGTAGCTGCGCTGCGGGAAATACTGCTTCATGTTACGGACGGCCAAACGCGAGCGGTCCGCTTCGGTGATGCAGATGCCGGTGACGATGGAAATGCCCAGGCCCATGGCGACGTATTCCTTGATCACGTCCCAGCCGCCCACTTCGATAGCCACGCGGTAAGGCACCTGCCGCTGCTGGAAAACCAGGTCCACCAGGCGGTACGTCGACAATCGCTGCGGCGGAAGGATCAGGCCGTACGGCGAGAGATCCTGCACCGTCACCGTGGTCTTGGCCGCCAGCGGATGATCGGGCGGCATGATCAGCATCGGGTCGTAGTGATGCACCGGCGCCCACGCGATGTCGTTGGGCACGTCGAGCATGGAGCCCACGGCGAAGTCCGCTTCGTCGGCGCGCAGTAGCGCCAAGCCGTCCTTGCCGGTCACGTTGGCCAGTTGCAGCTGCACTTCGGGGTAGCTTTCGCGGTAGCGACGCACCAGATCCGGCAGCAGGTACTGGATGGTGGAACTACCGGCGGCGATGGTGAGCCGTCCGCCCTGCAAGCCCTTCACCTTGGCCTGGAAGTCGCGGTCGAGGTTTTCCCAGCCTTCCACCAGCGGGCGCGCGAGCTCGTACAGCGCCTCGCCCGAATCGGTGAGGTTGATGCGTCGGCGCCGGCGCTCCAGCAGGCGGACACCTAGCTCGCGCTCCAAGGCCTGAAGCTGGAGGCTCACCGTCGGCTGAGACAGAAACAGCGCTTCGGCCGCCCGAGTCAGCGTGCCCAGCTTCACCGTGTAGACGAACGCCCTCAGCTGCTTCTGGCGGTTGCCCTTGTAGTAGAACCGGCTCCCTTCACCGCCCTCTCCATACGTATCCGTACGTCGCCGATGGGGCGCCACAGTGCGCTTTTTTGCCTTGTTCAGCGGCTTCTTGTCCATCAGCGGCCTTTTAAATTCATGGTGTTGCGATAGACATTAAGAAAGACAATACCAAAGATTGAAACATTTGCTTTGTCAAAGCCAGTCTCCGCGACCTAGTGTCATCCCAACGTCATCACGGAGATTCCCATGGCCGTCCCCAAGGAACGACTCGCCCTTTCCGCGGCGCAGGTGCTGGGCGGCATCCGCCCGGAACACGCCGCCATCCTCACCCCCGAGGCCCTGGCCTTTCTGGCGGAACTGCACCGGCAGTTCGACGATCGCCGCCTGAGCCTGCTGGCCGCCCGCGAGGGCCGTCAGGCCCGCTATGACGCCGGTGAGCTGCCTGACTTCCGTGCCGACACCGTCGCCATCCGCGAGGGCAACTGGACGGTGGCGCCGATTCCGCTGGCGCTGCGCGACCGCCGGGTAGAAATCACCGGACCGGTCGAACGCAAGATGATCATCAATGCGCTCAATTCCGGCGCGAAGGTGTTCATGGCGGACTTCGAGGATTCCTCGGCGCCCACCTTGGCCAACCAGATCGACGGCCAGATCAATCTGCGTGACGCGGTGAATGGCGCGATCGAATTCACGTCGCCCGAGGGCAAGCACTACCGCGTCAACGGCAACCCTGCGGTGCTGGTGGTGCGTCCGCGCGGCTGGCATCTGCCAGAGCGTCACATTACCGTCGACGGTGAACCGATGTCCGGCGCGCTGGTGGATTTTGGTCTGTACGCCTTCCACAACGCGCGCACGCTGCAGGCGCGCGATCGGGGCCCGTATTTCTATCTGCCCAAGTTGCAGGCGATGGAAGAAGCGGCGTTGTGGGACGACGTGATGGCCGCCGCCGAGGCCGCGCTCGAGCTGCCGCCCGATTGCATGAAGGCGACGGTGCTGATCGAAACGCTGCCGGCCGTGTTCCAGATGCACGAGATCCTGCATGCGCTGCGCGGGCGCGTCGTCGGTCTCAACTGCGGTCGCTGGGACTATATTTTTTCGTACCTGAAGACCTTCCGCGGCCATCGCGACCGCCTGCTGCCCGACCGCAGCCAGGTGCTGATGACGGTGCCGTTCCTGAAGTCCTATTCGGAACTGCTGATCCAGACTTGCCATCGCCGTGGCGCGTTTGCCATGGGCGGCATGGCTGCACAAATTCCGATCAAGGGCGATGACGAGGCCAACGAAGCCGCACTCGCCAAGGTGCGCGCCGACAAGCTACGCGAAGTGCAAGCAGGCCATGACGGTACCTGGGTGGCGCATCCCGCACTGGTGCCGGTCGCGCAGGAGGTGTTCGACAAGTACATGCCTTCGCCCAACCAGCTCAATGTGACGCGCAACGACGTGAAGGTGTGCCGCGACCAGCTGATCGCACCATGCAGCGGCACCATCACGCGCGCCGGCTTCGACAACAACGTGGAAGTGGCGCTGCGCTACACCGCCTCGTGGCTGGACGGGCAGGGCTGCGTGCCGATCCATCACCTGATGGAAGACGCGGCGACCGCAGAGATTGCGCGCTCGCAGATCTGGCAATGGCTGCATCGCGGTCCGCTGGAATTCACCGACCACGCGCCGATCGATTTCGCCTTCTTCGATCACGCGCTGGTGAAGCACACGCACCGGCTGGTGGAGAGCAACAGCCCCGTCGCACATCGCGCGGAAGAGGCGGCGGCGTTGCTCAGGCAACTTACGCACGCTGAAGAACTCGGCGACTTCCTCACCCTGGCCGCGTACGCCCAGATCGGCTGATCGGCAGCAGAGCAACGGTGGGAGCGCACCCTGTGCGCGACAAGCCAACGGAGCGTCATGCCGCAAGGCCGCAGTCGCGCACAGGGTGCGCTCCCACACATCCGCATTCATGCACATGCAACGGAGTCTCTCTCATGAAAACCACCCTGCCTACCGCCGATCAGCTTGCCCTCGAATGGAAGAACAACGCCCGCTGGAACGGCATCCAGCGCAACTACGACGCCGATGCCGTGGCACGGCTGCGCGGCACGGTGGCGGTTGAGCACTCGCTCGCCCGTCGCGGCGCGGAGCGTTTGTGGAAGTCGCTGCACAAGGAAGATTTCGTCAACGCACTTGGTGCACTCACCGGCAACCAGGCCATGCAGCAGGTGAAGGCCGGCCTGCAGGCGATCTACCTGAGCGGCTGGCAGGTGGCAGCGGATGCGAACCTCGCCGGCGAAATGTATCCCGACCAGTCGCTGTATCCCGCCAACTCGGTGCCCTCGGTGGTCAAGCGCATCAACAACACGCTGCTGCGCGCGGATCAGCTGCATCACGCGGAAGGGCAGAGCGACATCGACTGGATGGTGCCGATCGTCGCCGATGCGGAAGCCGGTTTCGGCGGCGTGCTCAATGCATTCGAACTGATGAAGKCSATGATCGAMGCGGGCGCMGCCGGCGTGCACTTCGAGGATCAACTGGCCTCAGTAAAGAAGTGCGGCCATATGGGCGGCAAAGTGCTGGTGCCGACGCGCGAAGCGGTCGACAAGCTCAACGCCGCACGCCTCGCTGCCGACGTCCTTGGCGTGCCCACGCTGATCGTGGCGCGCACCGATGCCGATGCCGCCGACTTGCTCACCTCGGACATCGACGACAACGACAAGCCGTTCATCACCGGCGAACGCACGGTGGAAGGCTTCTTCCGTGTGCGCCCGGGCCTCGATCAAGCCATCAGTCGCGGCCTCGCCTATGCGCCGTATGCGGATCTGGTGTGGTGCGAAACCAGCAAGCCCAATCTGGAGGAAGCGCGCAAGTTCGCCGAGGCGATCCACGCGAAGTATCCGGGCAAACTGCTCGCCTACAACTGCTCGCCCAGCTTCAACTGGAAGAAGAATCTCGACGACGCCACCATCGCCACCTTCCAGAAGGAACTGGGCGCGATGGGCTACAAGTTCCAGTTCATCACGCTCGCCGGTTTCCATAGCCTTAACTACGGCATGTTCGATCTGGCCTATGGTTATGCCCGTCGTCAGATGAGCGCGTTCGTGGAATTGCAGGAGAGGGAATTTGCCGCCGCCGACCGTGGCTTCACTGCGGTCAAGCACCAGCGTGAAGTCGGCACGGGTTACTTCGATGCGGTGACCCAGGCGATCCAACAGGGACAGTCGTCCACCACGGCGCTCAAGGGGTCCACGGAAGAGGCCCAGTTCCACGCCTCGCGCCAGGCCAGCGCCGCCTGACGCTGCCTGCCTCGCGTAAGCCGACAGGGACGTCGGCGCGTGCGTGGGGAGCGCGGCCCTGTCCAGCGCCCCCACGCATGCACGCAGGGAAGGTGTCGCACATCGCTTCGATCAGCTCGGGCTCTGCGGGGGCACCAGCGCAATCACCATCCATCCGGGGCGCGGCTCCAGTTCTCGCTTCACCGATGCGACGCGCAGGGCGCCATGCTCCTCGACGCCGAACAACAACACCGTCGGCGAACCGTATTGCTCGATGAAATTCGGCCAGTCGAAGGTCGCCGTGAGACGCGTAGACTTGATGCGCCAGCCTTCGGCGAGACGCTCCAGGAAACGTTCGTGCGTCATGTCGGCATCGAACAGCGTCGGCGCCGCGAGATCGCCGCCCAGCTGCACACGACTGGCGGTATCAACACCATCGTCGTTGCTCAGGCGATACACCTTGCCGCGGCCGAACTCCTGCCGGTAGTACACGCACGCCAGCGCGTTGCGTTCGCGATTGGTCGACATGGCCAGCAAGCGTCTGACACCGGTGAGATCGAGATGGCGCTCCGCATGTGACGACGCGGGATAACCGTAGAAGGTCGGCAGGCCATCCATGCGCGCCAGCTTGATGCCTTCCCATTGTTCGTCCGCCACGATCACGTGGAAGCCCGCATCGGCCAGGGCACGCGCCACCACGCGCGCCGCCTGATCCGCGCCATAGATCAGCACGCCGGTGGGATCGGGCTCGGCCACCTTCAACCAGCGCGCCAGCGGACGCGCCGTCGCGCTCTGCAGCACCACGGTGCCTATGATCAAGATGAAGACCAGCGGCACCAGCTCCTTCGCGCCAGCCATGCCCAGCGCTTCGAGCTTGAGCGCAAACAGCGCGGACACCGCCGCTGCTACGATGCCGCGCGGTGCGATCCATGCGATCAAGGCGCGCTCGCGCCAGTTCAAGCCGCTGCCGATGCTGGCGATCGTCGCGGTCACCGGCCGCACGATCAGCTGCGCGACGATGAAGATGGCGATGCCGGCCCCCAGCATGCCGTCGGGCAACGGCCAACTCAGGCGCGCCGCGAGCAGGATGAAGAGCGTGGAGACCAGCAGGGTGGTGAGGTTTTCCTTGAAATCGAGGATGTCGTCGATATGCACGCCGCGCATATTGCCCAGCGCGATGCCCATGATGGTGACCGTCAGCAGGCCCGACTCATGCGTGATCGCGTTCGACAACGAGAAGGCCAGCAGCACGGCGACCAGCGTGCCGTAGTTCTGCAGATATTCCGGAATCATCTGCCTGCGCAGCAGGAACGCGAGTATCCACGCCGCCAGCAGACCGATCACGACGCCACTGGCGATCACCGCCAGAAACACGCCCACCGTGTGGCCTTGCTGGCGCGAGACGATGGCCTCGTAGACCAGCACGGCAAACAGCGCGCCGAGCGGATCGATCACGATGCCTTCCCAGCGCAACGTGTTGGCAATGCGTGCATTGGGCCGCACCGTACGCAGCATCGGCGCAATCACGGTGGGGCCGGTGACGCAGGTCAACGCGCCGAACAGCAAGGCAACTTCCCAACTGAGGCCGGCAAAGTAATGCGCCGCCACGGCGAGCATGAGGACGGCGATCACCGCACCGTAGGTCACCAGGCCACGCACCGCGCGACCGATCTCGCGCAACTCACTGAAGCGCAGCGTCAGGCTGCCTTCGAACAGGATCACCGACACGGCCAGCGATACGATCGGGAATAGAAGCGGTCCCAGCAGGCGGTCCGGCGCCAGCACGCCGACCACGGGCCCCATCACGATGCCCGCCAGCAGCAGGAACAGGATCGCCGGCAGCCTGACGCGCCACGCAAGCCATTGGGCAAGAAAGCCGATGCCCAGAATGCCTACCAGCAGGAGTCCGAGATCGAGCGTCATGCGCGGTCCTTCGTGCGGTCGCAGTGCGGCTATCGGAGCACGCGCCGCGCGCCGACGTCCACGACGGCAAGCCGTCGGTCGACGGGGAAGCATCTACAAGGGGGGAGAGGGAGGGCCAAGCCCCGGTATCGGACGGGGGAGGGGGAGGGAGTACCGATACCGGGGTGGCAGGCATGGCTCAATGCAGAACCAGCGAGTACAGATAATACGCCTGCGTCCGACCAAGTCAATACCCGTCAGTTCAAAAATTACCCGCAAGGGCCATAAGGCATGCTGGCCGTCCTTAGAAACGGCGATACATCAAGGCTTCCGCGAGGTGGTTGCGGTCGAGCAAGGCTGCGCCGCCGTCCAGGTCGGCAATCGTGCGGGCCACCCGCAGGGTACGGTGATAGGCGCGGGCCGACAGCCCCAGCCGCTCCAGCGCGCTGTCGTACCAGCGACGTTCGGCCGGTCCCAGGGCGCAGTCGCGCTCCAGTTCACGCGAGCTGATCTCGGCGTTGGCGCGTCCTGCCCGCATCAAGCCGTGGTGGCGCGCCTTGATCACGCGCGCCCTCACCGTCGCCGAGTCTTCGTCTTGCGGACCTGGCGGCGTCCCCAGTTCACCCAGAGGCACGCGCGGCACCTCGATGCCCAAGTCGATGCGGTCCATCAACGGCCCGGAAATGCGGCCGCGATAGCGCTGCACCTGGTCGGGCGTGCACTGGCAACGCTGGCGAGGATCGCCTGCATAACCGCAGGGACAGGGATTCATCGCCGCCACCAGCTGGAACTGGGCGGGAAAAGTGGACTGCCGCGCCGCCCGGGAGATCACGATATGCCCCGATTCCATGGGTTCGCGCAGCACGTCCAGCACATGCCGACCGAACTCGGGCAATTCGTCCAGGAAAAGCACGCCGTTATGCGCCAGCGAGATCTCGCCCGGCCGCGGCAGCGCACCGCCGCCTACCAAGGCTACGGCCGAACTGGTGTGGTGGGGCGCCCGAAAGGGACGGCGACGCCAGAATTTCGGATCGACTGTTTGTCCGGCGACAGAGCGCACCGCGCAGGTTTCCAGCGCTTCCGACTCGCTCAGCGGCGGCAGGATGCCGGGCAGGCGCTCAGCCAGCATGGTTTTGCCCGTACCCGGCGGCCCCAGCAGCAACAGGTGATGACCGCCGGCCGCGGCGATTTCCAGCGCCCGTCGCGCCTGCAGCTGGCCGCGCACGTCGGCCAGGTCGGGACCGATCACTTCGTCGAAGATGCCGGCCGCCGCGCCCGGCGGCGACAATTCCTGTGCGCCACGCAGCCAGCTGCAGACATCGGCCAGCGTGTCGGCCACCAGCACCTCGGCATCGGACACCAGGGCGGCCTCGGCCGCATTGCCGCGTGGCACCACCACGCGGCGGCCACGCGCGCGCGCGCGCAACAAGGCAGGGAGTACGCCCGACACGGCGCGCAAAGCGCCGGACAAGGCCAGTTCGCCGAGGAATTCGCAGTCGTCCAGCTTGTCGCGGGGCACCTGGCCGCCGGCGGCAAGGATGCCCAGCGCGATGGCCAAGTCGAAGCGGCCGCCATCCTTGGGCAGTTCGGCCGGCGCCAGGTTCACGGTGACCCGGCGGTTGGGGTATTCGAACGCCGTGTTCTGGATGGCTACGCGGACACGGTCGCGCGCTTCGCGCACGGCGGCTTCGGGAAGACCCACGATATTGGTGCTGGGCAAGCCGCCGGACAGATGGACTTCCACCATGACCTGGGGAGCCGCCACGCCTTCCTGGGCTCGACTGAGGGTGACGGCAAGACTCATGTCGCCCGCACGCCTGCTACGACGCGGGAGCGGCTGCCAGGCTGAAACACGGAGCGACTCCCACAGCGGCCTGCAGAGAAAAATAGCCGCCCCCGATCGTTCTCGGGGTGAGGGTGACGGATCGGGGACGGCTCCCGGGACTTGGGCCCGCGCCGCACCCCGTCAGTCAGGTGCCAGCACCAGCCTCGAGATCTGCGATTCGCTTTTCCAGGGCCTCGACCTTGGCGCGGGTGCGCGCCAACAACTGGCTCTGGACGTCAAACTCCTCGCGGGTGACTAGATCAAGGCGGCGCAATCCCTGCGCCAGAACATCGCCGAAGTTGGTGCGCAAATCCTGATGCGCCTGAGCCAGTCCAGATGGAACCAACGAAACAAGACGCTGGGCAAGTTGATCGATATCCTGCCTATCCATCATGGATAGCACCTCGAGCTCGTCAGGGTGGAGTTTAGGTTCATGTCTGTAAATGCCACTATCAGGGTGCTCCACTTCTACTTGTAGGCATTTTCCTACAGAGAGCCCGGGCGCGACAGCGATATCCCTGCACAGGCAAAATGTGGAACTGCGGCCCGGACGACGGGCCACCTGACGATCAAGAGGAAAACCCATGAAGCTGGTGGTTGCGGTCATCAAGCCGTTCAAGCTSGACGAKGTGCGCGARGCCCTSKCSGAWGTGGGCGTGYMSGGCATCACSGTGACYGARGTCAAGGGYTTCGGYCGCCAGAAGGGTCACACCGARCTSTACCGCGGCGCCGAGTACGTGGTGGACTTCCTGCCGAAGATCAAACTGGAAGTGGCGGTGAGCGACGAGCAGGTGGACCGCGTGGTCGAAGCCATCCAGGCCTCGGCCAAGACCGGCAAGATCGGCGACGGCAAGATCTTCGTCAGTTCGCTTGAGCAGGTCATCCGCATCCGCACCGGCGAGATGGACGGCGACGCGCTCTAAGCGCCATCAGGTCGCCAGCTGGGCCCGCTCGAAGCGGCGGTGATGCACCAGCAGGCCGGCGAAGTAGCAGATGTAGTAGCCGATGGTGAGGCCGAAGATCGCCAGGGTCAGCGGGCTGTTGCCAATGGCGGGCCCGCTGTGCGCCATGGCCGGATCCTGCAGCTGCGGCATCACCACCACGAAGCGCCATGCCAGGCGCCCGATCAGCAACATCGTCAGCAGACCACCAATCCAGGGGTTGGGGATATAGAGGTCGTTGCCGGCGGCGTCGCGCTCGAAGCGGGTCAGCTTGATGCCCACCACCCCCAGCGCCGCCCCGGCCAAGGCACCGCCCAGCAGCCCTTCCAGCAGGCGGGGATTGTGCAGGCCGCCCAGGCCGATCAGGGCACCGATCGCCGTGAAGACGGCGATGCGGGCCATCATCCGCTTGCGGCGGATCGGCTGGCGCCCGAAGGTCCCGCGCACACGGCGCCAGATCGCGAACGCCATCAGCGGGATCATCAGCGCGTAGATCATGTTCGGGGTCATCGCGATCGCCTGGTCATGGGATGCGCGCAGCTTATAGGGCCGGGCACACCCGCACGACTGACGGGGCACAACCATCGCGGGTGACGCTTGTCACCCGCGACTGGCCTTACTTGGCCTTGCCCTGATTCGCCACGGCGGCCATCTTCGCCGCGATGGCGTCGGCATCGCCCAGGTAGTAGTGACGGATCGGCTTGAGGTCCTTGTCGAACTCGTACACCAGCGGCACGCCGTTGGGGATGTTGAGCTCGACGATCTCCTCTTCGGAGATGTTGTCCAGGTACTTCACCAGCGCGCGCAGCGAGTTGCCATGCGCCGCGACCACCACGTTCTGGCCCGAGGCGATCGCCGGGGCCAGCACGTCGTGCCAGTACGGCACCACGCGGTCGACGGTGTCCTTGAGGCACTCGGTGTCGGGAATCATCGAGGGATCGAGATTGGCGTAGCGCGGATCGTTCACCGACTCGTTGCTGGCGCGGTCCAGCGGCGGCGGCGGGATGTCGTAGCTGCGGCGCCACACCTTGACCTGGTCCTCGCCGTACCTGGCGGCGGTCTCGGCCTTGTTGAGGCCGGTGAGGCCGCCGTAATGGCGCTCATTGAGGCGCCAGTCGGTGACTACCGGCAGGTACATCTGCTCCATCGCATCGAGCACGCCCCACAGCGTGCGCACGGCGCGCTTGAGCACCGAGGTGTGCGCGACGTCGAAGCGGTAGCCGCCGGCCTTGAGCAGGCGGCCGGCTTCAGCCGCTTCGGCCATGCCCTGTTCGGTGAGGTCCACATCGGCCCAGCCGCTGAAGCGGTTGTCCAGGTTCCATTGGGACTGGCCGTGACGAATGAGTACGAGCTTGTACATGGCGGGAATTCGTGGCGGGAAACTCGCGATGGTGAGGCCCCGCCCCGGCCCCGTCAAATCGCGCGGCCCCTGTCGAAGGTCATGCTAAACCCTGCCCGCGCCGGGTGCATCCTAGGGTGGTCAGTCTATTCATGGAGCTCATCATGCGTCGTCATCTGCTAGCACTCGCCCTCGCCCTGGCCCTGCCCGTCGTAGCCCAGGCCAGCGACAACGATATCGACAAGGTCAACGGCACCGCGCAGGTGGATGCGGGCCAGCACGCCGGCAACGTCAGCACGGTCAACGGCGCGGTGCGCGTTGGCGACAACGCCGTGGTGCAGAAGGCGAGCACGGTCAATGGCTCGGTCAACCTGGGCGATCATGCGCAGGCCACGGCCGTCGACACCGTCAACGGCGGCGTGAACCTGGGCTCGGCCGCCCGCGTCAGCGGCACCGTCAGCACCACCAACGGCGGTATTCACCTGCAACAGGGCGCCGATGTGGCCGGCAAGGTCGGCAACGTCAACGGCAGCATCAATCTCGACGCCGCGCACGTGGGCGGCGGTCTGCAGACCACCAACGGCGATGTGACCGTGGGCGCCAATTCGCGCATCGAAGGCGGCATCCTGGTGGACAAGCCGGGCGGGTGGAGCTGGAGCAGCAACAACCGTCTGCCGCACGTGGTGATCGGTCCGCATGCGGTGGTGCAGGGCACGCTGGAGTTCCGCCGCGAGGTGGTGCTGCAGGTGAGCGACAGCGCGCAGATCGGCCCCGTGAAGGGCGCCACGCCGGTGAAGTTCAGCGGCGCCATGCCGACGGAGTGATCGAACCCTGAAGGGCGCGTCATCGACGGATCGATGACGCGCTCATGCCTCACACCCAGTCGCGCGGCTTGAGGTATTCCGCCAGCCGCGCTTCCGGCGATTCCGCCTCGGGCTGGAAGTTGTATTCGAAGCGCACGCGCGGCGGCAGGCTCATCAGGATGGATTCCGTGCGCCCGCCCGACTGCAGGCCGAACAGCGTGCCGCGGTCGTAGACCAGGTTGAATTCCACGTAGCGACCGCGGCGATACAGCTGGAACTCGCGCTCGCGTTCGCCATAAGCCTCGTCCTTGCGGCGCTCGACGATCGGCAGATAGGCATCGAGGAAACCCTGCCCCACGTCGCGCGTAAAGGCGAAGCAGCGCTCGAAGCCGCCTTCGTTGAGATCGTCGTAGAACAGGCCGCCGACGCCGCGCGTCTCCGCGCGATGCTTGATATAGAAATACTCGTCGCACCACTTCTTGTAGCGCGCATACACATCGTCGCCATACGGCGCGCACAGGTCGCGCGCCACGGTATGCCAGTGCGCCACGTCTTCATCGCGCGGATAGAACGGCGTGAGATCGAAACCGCCGCCGAACCACCACACCGGATCCACGCCTTCTTTGCTCGCCTCGAAATAGCGCACATTGGCATGCGTGGTCGGCACGTGCGGATTGCGCGGATGCAGCACCAGCGATACGCCGGTGGCGACAAAACCGCCCCCGGCAAGATCGGGACGATGTGCGGTAGCGCTCGGCGGCAGCTGGTTACCGTAGACGCGCGAGAAGTTCACGCCCGCCTGTTCGAAGATGGCGCCATCGCGCAATACGCGCGTGCGACCACCGCCACCGGCGGGACGCGTCCAGGCGTCTTCTTCGAAACGCGCCTTGCCGTCGATCTGCTCGATCGCCGCGCAAATGCGGTCTTGCAACTCGCGCAGGAACAGTTCGGCTTGGTCGGCTTGCTGGCTCATGGGGCGGTCCGTCGGCGTGCAAAGGCCGCCAGCTTAGCAAGCGTGGCGCGCGGGCCGCTGCGGCGGCGCGTCGCGCATCGCATCAACTCAGTCGTGCGCTGATGCGGCGATGGCCGATCAGACGCGCCCAGCGCATGCCGATATCGATCCACATCAGATAACCCGACTCGGCCAGCAGTCGCACGACGTAACGGCGGTTGAGCACCAGCCGCGCTTCGGCGGCGACCGGCACACTGCGGAAACCCAGCCGTTGCGCCAGCAGCTGGCAGCGCGCGAGATGGTAGCGACTGGTCACCAGCGCGACCGGCGGCAGCACGCGAGCCACGGGACCGTCTTCCTGCAGCAGGCTGCGTGCATGGCGCAGGTTTTCCAGCGAATCGACCGAGGCCTGTTCCAGCTGCATCACCACGCCCGGCGGCAGCTCGTGCTGCTCCAGCCAGCTGCGTCCGGCGGCCGCCTCGCTGATGGCCCCGCCGCTGCGTCCGCCCAGCAACAGGACGTGTTCGGTGTGGTGCGCACGCATCAGCGCCAGCGCGCGCAGCAGGCGGGCCTGATAGTCCATTTCGGGCGCGTCGCGCACCAGCCGGCGACCGAATACCAGTACGGTCATCGGCTGTCCGGGGGCGACCGGACTGCGCGCCGCCACCCGCCATACATGAACGAGATAGCCGACCCACACCAGCCCAAGACTCAGGGTCACCGCGGCCACCATCACCACGAAGGCGTGTAGTACGTCCCGGTCGCTGAGATAGCGCCAGGGGCCACGCTTCAAGGGGGCGGTGATCGGCGGCACGGGGCAGGGCACGGAGGGTGGACGGCGCAGTGTCCCACGGGGACCGGCCGGGCGTCGTGCTCAGCCGTCACGCCAGGCGTAACTGGCGGTCAAAACGGCACTGACAAACATGAACGCGATCCAGCGTGGCGGCTGTCCAGACTAGGAAATGTTTCAGTCGCTCGTTAGGCTCGCGCGATGTCAGTACCGATCCAACCCCTTGCCGTAAGTGCCTATACGGTCACTTCAGCGCTCGGCCAAGGTCTCGAAAGCCATCTCGCCGCCCTGTCTTCCAGCCATGGTGGCCTCCGTGAAAACGACTTCAGCAGCGCTCCCCTGGGCTGCTGGATCGGCCGTGTCGATGGCGTCGAAGAGGCTGAGCTGCCCGCGGCGCACGCGTCGTGGGAATGCCGCAACAACCGCCTGGCCTGGCTGGGGCTGCAGCAGGACCGCTTTCTCGAACAGGCGCTGGATGCACGCCAGCGCTACGGCGCCGCGCGCGTCGCGCTGGTGCTGGGCACCTCCACGGCGAGCATCGGCGCCACTGAGGAGGGCTATCGCCACCTCGATGCCGACGGCCGGATGCCGGCGGAATTGCGCCGCCCGCTGATCCACGCGCCCCATTCGCTGGCCGGTTTCGTGGCCGAAGCGCTCGGGCTGGAAGGCCCGTGCCTGACCGTTTCCACCGCGTGCTCGTCCAGCGCGAAAGTGTTCGCCACGGCCGAGCGGCTGATTCGCCTTGGGCTGGTGGACGCGGCCATCGTGGGCGGCGTGGATACGTTGTGCGACAGCGTGCTGTTTGGCTTCAACGCGTTGGAGCTGGTGTCGCCCGAACCGTGTCGTCCATTCGACCAGGCGCGTCGTGGCATCTCCATCGGCGAGGCGGCGGGCTTCGCCTTGCTGGAACGCGTGGGCAACGCGCCACACGCACCGCGCCTGCTCGGTTATGGTGAATCCAGCGATGCGCACCATATGTCGACGCCGCATCCGGAAGGTGTCGGTGCCGAGCTGGCGCTGCGCGACGCGCTCGCGCGCGCCGGCTTGCGTGCCGAGCAAGTGGACTACATCAACCTGCACGGCACGGCGAGTCTGAAGAACGACGAAGTGGAAGCCGCACTGATCGCACGCGCCTTTCCATCGAGCACGCGCGCCAGCTCCACGAAAGGTTTCACCGGTCACACGCTGGGCGCCGCAGGCATTCTCGAAGCGGTGTTCGCGCTGCTAGCGATCCGCCACAACATGGTTCCCGGCAACCTTGGATGCACCGATCCGGATGAAGCCTGCGGCCCGCAACTGGCGCTGCAGAGCGAGCAGCGCAACGTCAACGTGGCCTTGAGCAACTCGTTTGGATTCGGAGGCAATAATGCCTGCCTTGCCTTCGGGAGGGCGCCGGCATGAGTGCGCTGCAAGTCCACGTGGAAGGCATTGGCCTGTGGTCGCCGGCACTGGGCGATTTCGCGGCACTGAAGGCGCAGCTGCAAGGCTTGTCGATCGACGCCCCGGCTGCACGCCCCGCGGCAGCGACCCTGCCCGCCAACGAGCGACGCCGCGCACCCGAGAGCGTGCTGCTGGCAGTGGAAGTGGCCGGCCAGGCGGTAGCCATGAGCGGTCGCGTCGCAAGTGAGTTGCCTTGCGTATTCAGCTCCGCCTATGGCGACCAGCTGATTTCCGACTATATGTGCGCCACCCTGGCCAGTGCGCCGGCCGAGCTGTCGCCCACGCGCTTCCACAATTCCGTGCACAACGCGCCGGCCGGCTACTGGACGATCGCCACCGGCTGCCAGGCGCTGTCCAGCGCGATTTCCGCCGGTCGCGCCACCTTTGGCGCAGGCCTGCTGGAAGCGGCCACGCTGAGCCTCGCCGAACAGCGCGCGGTACTGCTGGTGTGCAGCGATATCGCCGGCACCGGTCCGGTGGGCGAGATGAGCGCGACAGGCAGCTCCTTCGGCTTTGCGCTGGTGCTTTCCCCGACCGTCACCTCGGGCACGCTGGCGAGCATGGCGATCGAGCTTGAGGCCCACGCCGACCATCCGCTGCGCCCGGCGCCCGCGACGGGCCAGTGGTACGAAACCAATCCGATTGCCGCATCCGCCTGGCCGCTGATGCAGAATCTCGCTACAGGCCACGGTGACTGCACCCTGGCCGCCGCCGAAACCCTGGCGTTGAGGGTTGTGCTGGAGACACTTGCTTGAATACGTCCGCTGCCCGTTGGTGCGTGCTGATTCCCTGCCTCAATGAAGAGGCGGCGATCGGCGAGGTGGTCCAATCCGTGCTGGCGCTGGGCGTCCCGGTCATCGTGGTCGACGACGGTTCGGACGATCGCACGCCCGAGATCGTGCGCGAACTGCCGGTGACTTTGCTGCGCCATCCGCAACGCAGCGGCAAGGGCGAAGCGCTGCGCACGGGTTTTCGTGAGGCGCTGCGGCAGGGCTTCGACGCCGTGCTCACCATGGATGGCGACGGCCAGCACCTGGCCGCCGATATCCCGCGCATTGCGGCGGCAGCGCAGCGCTATCCCAATCACATCGTCATCGGTGCGCGTCTGCTCCAGCGCGAACAGCAGCCGAAGGGTCGTCGTCGTGCCAATGGCGTGGCCGATTGGGGCATCTCGTGGGCCTGCGCACAGCCGGTAGCCGATACGCAAAGCGGGCAGCGCTGGTATCCGCGCGGCGCGCTCGACCTGGTCGATCTGCCGGCGGAAAACTTTGTGTTCGAGGCTGCCATCCTGATCGCCGCCACGCGCGAGAAAGGCATCAGCGTGGTGTCGGTGCCGATCGCTTCGCGTTACCAGGGCGAATTCCGCATCAGCCATTTCAGCCCGATCCGCGATGTCAGCCGCATCACCTTCTACACCGTGGGGCAGATCCTGCGCCACGGCGATGTGCTGGCCAGCTATCGGCGCTCGCGCGCCTCGAGTCCGGTGGTGTTCGACGTCGCGGTGACCTGAGCAGGCACCGCTGCTTTAGACCATGCCGCCGTTGACGCCGATCACCTGGCCGTTGATATAGCCGGCGGCATCGGAACAAAGAAACGCCACCAGTGCCGCGACCTCTTCCGGTTTGCCGGCGCGTTGCGCCGGCACGATCTCGCGAATGCGTTCGGGCGGGAATTGCTCGCCGATCATGCGTCCTTCGATCACGCCGGGCGCCACCACGTTGGCGGTGATACCGCGCGACGCCATCTCGCGCGCCAGCGAGCGCGTGGCGCCATGCAGGGCGGACTTGGCGGCGGCGTAATTCGCCTGGCCGCGATTGCCCAACTGCGCTGCCACCGAACTCACCGACACGATGCGACCGAAGCGCGCACGCGCCATCGGCAATAGCAATGGCTGTGTAACGTGGAAAAAGCCATGCAGCGATACGTCGATCACGCGCCGCCATGCGTCTTCGGACATGCCCGCCAGCGGACTGTCCTCATGAATGCCGGCGTTGTTCACCACCGCATGCACAGGGCCGTCGATCAACAAGGTCTCCAGCGCATGCCGTGTGGCGGCTGCATCAGTGACATCAAAAGCCACCGACTGCGCCGCACCGCCGGCATCGCGGATCGCAGCGGCGACGTCATCGGCGCGAGCCAGACCTGTATTGGCGTGCACGATCACATGGTAGCCGCCTGCGGCGAGCGCCTGCGATATCGCCGCGCCAAGATCGCCGCTGCCGCCGGTCACCAGCGCGCGACGGGGAGTATGGAGCTGAGTCATGGCCGCCTCGGCATCAGGGAAGAGGATGAATGACGGCAGCGCGGCCGCTCACCAGCAAGCGGCCGCCCTGTTCGACGCGAAAGGCATATTGTGCGCCCGCATCGTCAGCGTAGAGGCTTTGGGCATGGACGTCCAAACGCCCTTGCGAAGGATCCACCCATTCGATGGCCAGCGACACGTCACGCAGACTGACCAGACGCCCGGGCCTGGCCTCACTCGCACCCCGTTCGCGCGCCAGCAGGGCGCCATGCACCGCCATCGCCTGCGCGCCGTATTCGGCCAGATGCACCGCGTGCAGGCCAGCACCGCCGCGCAGCGGATGGTCTGCCAACGCGTGACTCTCGCTGATGGCGTGGATGGTCGTCTGGTTCCACGTCACCACGGCATCGAGCAAGCACATCGCGCCCTGATGCGGAATGAGGTGGGCCCAGTCAGTCTTGGCGAGCATGCGGTGCCATCAGGATCGAAAGACAGAAGTGAAATGCGACGCCCAGGGCAACGGTCAAGCCGATCGCGCGCAAGACGGGAATGGTGCTCCAGGCCAGCATGCCGAAGACCAGCAGCGCGGACAGCACGCAGACCAGGGTCGCATGCAGCGTGCGGCGCTGCTCGGCGGCGTCGCCGGTGTCGCGCTCGAAGAACAGCGCATAGTGCAGGCCAAGCCCCGCCGCGAGGATCAGCGCCACGAGATGGAACAGGGAGATCTCCACGCCTGACACACGTTCCACGGCCAGCACCAGGAAAGTTGCCAGTGTCATTGGGGCCAGCACGTGCCAGGCCCTGCGCACGCTGCGCAAGGCAACCACGATCGCGATGACCAGCAGTAGCGTTGCGCCGACCAAGGCGTGCAGGATGCGCGCACGGTAATCCACCACCAGCGATTCAGCGGCACCCTTGAGGTCGAGCAGACGCACCGAACCGCCGCTGTCGCGCGCGAGCGACTGCAGGGCAGCCAAGTCGTGCACACCAGTAAGCGTGCCCAGGCCGAGCCAATGACCATCGCGCTGCATCAGCATGGCCGACAGGCGTTGGCCCAATGGCGATGATGCAAAGCGCTCCGGCGTCAGCACGGGCAAGCTGCGTGCTTGCGCCACATCGTCGAGGAAAGGCTGGAACAGGCCCGGCTGGAACGGCATGCCCTGCTCGGCTTCGTCGAGCGCACTTTTCAGTGTTTGCGCATCGGGCAACGCCCGCTGCCGCGCGCGCTGCACTGCATCGCTGGGCAGATAGCGTGAAGGCAGTTCGATCGCATCGACGGCGTGGCGGGCCACCAAGGCATCCACGGCGGGCTCGAGTTTTTCCGAAAGCGCCAATACCGCCTGCTCATCGGGCGCCTGCAGCACCAGTAGATAGCGCACATCGGGCGCGCCCAGGGCCTCGCGCAATCGTGCATCACGCATCAGCAGATCGCGCGGCAACGGCGTAAGCGCCGACAAGTCGTTCTGCCAGAACGGGCCCTGCGCAAACACCAGCATCAGCACGCTGGCGATGGCCACCAGCAAGGGAATCCAACGCGGTCGCGGCAGGCGGTCCACGATGTCGCGTGCGCGGATCAGCCAGCCCATCGCGGCGACATCGTGCACGCGCTCCGGCAGCAGATAGGGCAACAGGTAGCGTGTGCTGAAGCCGGCCACCAACAAACCTGTGATGGTAAAGACGGCCAATTGCTTGAGGCCATTCACGCCGGATGCAAAGAACGCCGCATAGGCAATGCATGCCGAAGCGATCGCCGTGAGCAGCAGCGGCCACAGGTCACGCACGCTTTGCACGGCGCTTTCGCCGGCGCGGCGATGACTCAGCACGCGTATCGGATACTCCTGTGCCACACCGAGCAGGGTGAAGCCAAACGCCAGCGTGATGCCATGCACCTGCGGAAACAGCAGTACGAGCGCGGCAATGCCCGCCAGCGCCGCACTGGCGATCGGCAAGGCCGAGAACAGCAACGAGCCGATGCTGCGATACGCCAGCAACAGCAGCACGATGAAACCCACCGTCGAGATACGCCCGATCCACTCCGCCTGCCCGCGCGTCTGCGCGCTCGCCACCACGCTGAAGTACCCCGGCCCGCTGACCACCAGCGAGCCACCCGCGTGATCGGGCAAGGCATCGAAGGCACGGTGGATGCCATCGATGGCCTGCGACTGCGCGTCGGGATCGAAACCTGCCGCCTGCGTCAGCACCAGCAACAAGGCCTCGTGCTGTGGCGAAAACCACACGCCCTGCACGAGCTCGGGCGACTTCGGCGGCGACCAGCGCTCGGCCAGCTTGAGCACTTCCAGGGTGGGGTCGCGCGGCAACAGTCCCTTCAGCAGTGACGCCGCGGGCGACGACAGATCGTCCAGGCGCTGTTCCAGCTCGTCGCGCAGATACGCGGTATCCAAGCGCTGATGATCCAGCGTGGGCGAGAGCAGATAGCGATAAGGCAGCAGGGCGTCGTCGAGTGCGCCCATGTCGAAGCTGCCGTTGAGCACCTGCGTGTAGCGTTGATCTTTGCGCAGCGCCACGGCGAGTTGCTGGCTCAGCCCGGCCAGTTGCTCATCGGACTTGCCGCTGATGGCGAGCAAAAGCAGGCGCGAACCCGGTCCCTCGCCCACCTGCTCCATCAACAGGCGTTGATCGGGTGTGGTCGGCGCAGGCATGAAGCTGCGCAGGTCGGTACTCACCGTGAGGTGTCGCGTAACGAACAGGCCAAGCGCGGCGAGCGTCGCCAGCCAGAGCACCAGCAGCGTCACGCGGCTGCGACGCACGCTCAGCTGCCCCTGCAGAGTGCGGTGAGTGCGTCGCGCGTAGGCGCCGTCGGCATCTTGGCGGCGTAGTCGCCGAGCAGGTCGATGGCGAGGTCGCCATCGGCTTCCTGCATGCGCATGCAGTGCGGCTCGTTGCCGCTGCCGTCGATGTCGATGCGGCTCACCGTTTGCGCGAGTTTCGCGTCGCGCGGGGTCAGGGTGAGCGTCCAGTGATCGTCGCCATCGGCGCTGTGCTGCACGGTGAACGCTTGCTCCAGGCGAGATGCATCGCCGCCCAGCAGCGCAACAAAACTATCCAGCAGCAGCTGGAGCTGTGGCGCGCGCTTCAGCGAAAAGCTTCGCGATGAACGGCCTTCACGCTGTTGCGTTACTTCACCATCGCCGATGGTCGACACTTCGCGCGTGGGATGTTCGACCGTGCGCTCGAGCTTGTCGCCACCCAGCCACGCCAGCTGCCCGGAAACGACCAGCGGCTTGTCCAGCATCTTCATGAAGCGCGCTTCGGCAAACGGCGTGCGGGCAGGCGCCGGACGGCCCAGCGAGGCCACCAGCGCGCGTGCCGTGGCGGCGTCTTCAGGCGCCGACGCGTTCGCGTTCGTGTTCGCGCACAGCGACAGCGTCAGGGCGCACAGCAGTGTCCACGTCTTGCTGCCAGAAGTCRTAGAAGTTGAACCAGTTGTAGGGGGCGACACGGATGTAGTGTTCCACGCGATGGGCGAAACGGGCGATCACGGCGTCCAGCGCCTGGGCGCGATCCTGTCGTGGAATCTCGATGCGGTCGGCAAACGGCTCGAAAATCAGGCGATAGCGATTGCCGCCTTCATATAGCCCAAAACACAGCACCACCGGCACGCGCAAACTGTGCGCGAGCAGCCAGGGGCCGACCGGAAACGGCGCGGGCTCACCCAGCAACGGCGTGCGGCGCAGTACTTCGTGTTCGCGTCCGCGATCGGCCAGCAGGGCGACCATGGCGCCTTGCTGGCAGGCCTCGGCCATCGCCAGCGTGATCGACGTACCACCCGCGGAAGCATCGATGACGCTGGCGCCCACGTCGGGTGCGAGCGCCTCGAGCAACTGGGTCAAGGCCGGCGTCTTCTGCTTGTCCAGCACCACGCGCAGATGCGTATCCGGGCGACGCGAKCTCAGCGTGCGCAAGGCCTCGAAACTGCCCTGGTGGGTGCCAAGCAGGAGTACGCCGCGCCCCTCGGCGAAGCTGGCCTCCAGCTGCTCCAGGCCCTCCACCGTGACGTCGAAGCCCTTCTCGCCGCGGGCGAGCAGGAAGACACGATCCAGCATGGTCGATGCGAAGCAGTGAATGTGCTTCATCACGTGCCAGGGCGTGATCGGCTTGTCCAGCACGCGCTCGAGGAAACGGCGCGATGCGACGCGCTCGGGCCCGCGACGCAGATAGAAATAGAGCGTGATCGGATACAGGATCAGCCGGGCGAGCGGACGACCGCCGTACAGGGCGATGCTGCGGATCAGCCACAACGCAAAGCGTCCGCCGCCTTCAGGGCGACTCTGCCAGTGTTCGCTCATATCGTTCCCTCGATGGAGCCTCGCGCGAGCAGATCGTCGCCGCGATGAATCTCAAAACGTACGCGGCCCTGGGCTTCGATGAGCGCGATCCGCGCTTCCTGTTCCGGTAGGAGCGGCGCGACAAACTTTGCTTCCAGCACGCGCGCAAGCCGCTGGCCGCGCCAATCGCGCAAGGCCAGTGCGACCTCTTCGAGCAGCATGACGCCGGGCACCAATGGTGAACCGGGGAAGTGACCCGGCAGGCAGGCATGATCCGCGCTCACCCGAAACACGCGCTGAAAGGCCGCCTGACTCATGGCGAGGCCGAATCGTCGCCGCGCACCAGCGCCGGCCAGCGCGCCGCGATGCCCATGGCCAGCTCGTGGAAGCGTGGGTGGTGCACATGACGCAGATGCCAGCGGCGGAACAGGTTCTCCAGCAGGAAAGCGCTGGCGATCAACACGTAGCCACCTACATGCACATAGGATTGCGCGATGCCCGCCGGCACCGGCCAGGGCGAGGTGATGCCCAGCGAGCCAAGCAGGCCGCCCGGTTCCGCACACAGCAGCAAGACGGCCAGCACGAGGGCTTGTGCTGCCGTGAGCAGCGTCCAGAACCAGGTGAGGTGGCGCGCATACGGCGCAATGCCGGGTACAGCCAGTCGCTCAGGACCTTCCAATGCTTCGATAAAGCGCGCGATCAGCGGCGTCTGGCCTGCCCGCAGCGTGCGGCCGAACAGCGAGGCCAGCAGGATATTGATGGCGATCGGCACGCATTCCAGCAGCAGGCCCACCATGCCGTGCAGCCACAGCCAGGCCATGGCCGCCAGCGTACCTGTCCATACGATCCACGGCATGGCGCGGCGCGTAGCCAGCGCAGGAATCATCAACACGGTAAGCAGCAAGGCGCAGGCCGCCAGCGAGAAGCCCTGGCGGTGGGTCAGCACGCCAGCCATCGCCAGCACCGGATAGCCGAACATCAGCGGCATCCAGCGCCGCGACGTCGATTTCGGTGAAGCTGCGTTTGGTGACGACATGGGTTGCTCAGCCTGCATGACGATGAAACCGCGTCGACCTAAGTCTGCCGCGTGCGCGGTACATCATGCCCGATGGATATTAAACGGCGCGCTGCCGTTCAATGTGCTCGGAGAGCGTGCGCAGGCTGGTGAAGATCTTGCGATTCTCGGGGTTGTCCGAGCGCAGCTGGAAGCCGTAGCGCTTGGACACGGCCAGGGCGATTTCCAGGGCGTCGATGGAGTCCAGGCCCAGATCGCCGCCGAAAAGCGGTGCATCGGGGTCAATCTGGTCGGCCGTGAYGGTTTCCAGATTGAGGCTGTCCACGATCAGCGTGGCCAGTTCGTGTTGTGCGGTGCTCTGCTCGGCCATGCCTTTCCGTACCCGAATTCTTGCGTCTCTCCCCCAGAGCCGCAGGCCGGCCAGTGTACCATAGCGTCCCAGAGTCTCCGGTTGGATGCCCATGGTTCAGGGTTGTGAAAACGTCAGGCCGGCGCTGCGTCGCGCGCCGCAGGTGTCCTACCGGTGGGTCGATCCGGATGCAGTCTTGCAGGATGCCGGCACGCTCGCCGTATTCGGTTTCGGCACCGGCRCCGCGCGCAGCATCGATCCCCGCTGGCTGCCGGTCGACCTGGAAATCTTTGACGCTCCGACGCCGCTGGAGATCTGGCAGGTCGATGGCCCCGTGACGCAGGGGCGGGTGGGCGATCTGCAATGGTCGAGCGGTGACGGCTGGCTGTTCGCCGCCATCACACTGGATGAAAACCTCCATGGCGGCCTGCGCGCCGCGGCGGCGACCGCTTACGCGCAGTTATGCGAGTTTGTCGCCACGCGCCGCGAGCGCCACGTGCAGCGCATCTGGAACTACCTGGTCGACATCAATGACGGCGCCGGCGACAGCGAGCGCTACAAGCAATTCTGCGAAGGCCGCGCCGAGGGCATGGCCAGCTTTTTCGCTGACGGATTTCCCGCCGCCACCGCCATCGGCCACCACGCCTCGGCGCCGCGCCTGCAGGTTTACCTGCTGGCGTGCGACGAGCCGGGCGAACGCGTAGAGAATCCCCGCCAGGTGAGTGCCTGGCGATACCCACGCCAATACGGTCGCACGCCGCCCAGCTTCGCCCGGGCCATGACCTTGCCGGGCCAGGACGCGCTCGCCATCTCCGGCACGGCCGCCGTGGTGGGTCACGCGTCGGCGCACGAGGATGATCTGCTCGCGCAGCTGGACGAAACCCTGGTGAACCTTGAAGCCCTGCTCTCAAGCGCAAACATGCCGGCCGGCTTCGACACGCAGTCGCCGCTCAAGGCGTATGTGCGCCACCCGACGGATGCGCCCGTGGTGCGCGAATTCCTGCAGCAACGGCTGGCCGGCGTGCCGGTGCTGCTGCTGCACGGCGATATCTGCCGCAGCGAGCTGCTGGTGGAAATCGACGGCTGGCGCTACGCCTGATCAGCCCGACCATCCCTGCGGTGAACGGCAGGCAGGAAACGCCTGGCGGAACCCTCCCACCATGAAATCCGCCAGCGCGGACTTGGCCGCAGGCAGCGCCGCATAGACATCGGCGAGCGCGAGTGCTGCTTTGCCGGTTTCCAGCGCTGACACCGGCACGCTGCTCAACACGGCCGCGTGCACCGTCAGCCCACCGAGGCGATAGCGGAACAGCGCCGTGCAGTCATCCGGGCGGGACTGCCAGCTCATCACGGGATTGGTCTGGCCCAGATAGATCGGCGTGGCGTCGTGCCTGGCCCCCAGTTGTTCGCCTGCACCTGGCAGCAGGGCTTCGGACTCCTGCAACAGGCATTCCTCGCAGGCAGGAATCACGGTATAGGTGACCCAACCCGAGGCCGCACCTTCGGGCGCAGCGAAGGTGTAGTGCGCATTGGCGTCCACGCCGATGGTGGCACGCTGCACGCGCCAGCCCTGGGGCACCGCCATCCACCCGGCCACATCGCCATAAAACCACTGCACGGCGTCCTTCGCAGGCGATGGTGAGCTTGGCAGCGCAGGCAGTTTCGCCGGGTCCGGACGCGTCCAGTCACCCGCGCCCGAATGCACGTCGATCAGTGTGGCGGTGACGCCGCCAAACGAGAGCGTGCGCAAGGCGTAATCGGTTCCTGGCGCCGACCGTATCTCAGGCGTGGCGGGCAGCTCGCGCACGCCCGCCGCCGCATGAACCTGCGGCATCATTCCCCACAGCAAGGCGGTGGCGACGAGCGCAACCGCGTGTCGGAACCGAAAGCGCATGACCACCCCCTGTCGCGTCAGCGGCTAGCAGCTTATACGCGTGCGCCGGCAGCGCGCGAGTCGGTCAAAAGTCCGGTGTGAGGCAGCATCTGTTTCTGGCCGGGCCGTTGCTAGCCGCACTTGCCGGCGAGGACGCGCGCGATGGATCAAGAGGCGGAGGTCTTCGCGTAAGCAGGATCGAGTTGATGCAGGAACGCGCGCACCTGACCGTTGATATACGGATTGGCCTGCCCGCTGTCCTGGTCGATGATGGCCTTGTCCTTGAACGACATGGTCTTCAACAAGCGCCCCGTGCTCGCATCGAACACGTGCACCGTCGCGTTGTAGCTGATCATCGGACGCATGCTGCCGCCGCCCATGGGGTTGGCCGGCGCGGACAAGTCAGGCACGTAGCGCATGGTGATGCGGTACGGCTGCGCCTGCTCCGCAGTGGGCGACGGCGTGCCCGTCATGAAGACCCGGTTGTCCGACGCCACCGTTTCCAGCGCGACGTGCCGGTCGTCCGCCCAGCGGTCGAACGCGCGCTCCACGATGGCGCAATCGACCGTGCTGCTGGTGCATGCCAGATAGGCGTGAAACCGTGGCGCGTCCTGCGCGCCAAACAGCTGCACCGCTGCATCGCCGCTGGGCGAACTGGCGCAGGCATTCAACAGCAGCAACCCGAGCAACGTACCGATCGACATTTCGATGCGCATGACTACTCCGTGATTGGGCCAAGACGCCGGGCGGCGGCAATCCTTCACGACTGCTTGGTCGGTCGCTTCCAACCATGCAGCGTTACCTGCTTGGCGCGTGCGATGGTCAGCTCGCCGGCTGGCGCCTCCTTGCCAATCACCGAACCGGCGCCGATCGTCGCATCCTCGCCCACGGTGACTGGCGCGACCAGCGCGCTGTTGGAACCGATGAAGGCACGGTCGCCGATCACGGTGAGGTGCTTGTTGGCGCCATCGTAATTGCAGGTGATGGTGCCGGCGCCGATGTTCACGCCGCGGCCGATCAGTGTGTCGCCCAGATAGCTCAGGTGATTGGCTTTGCTGCCCTCGCCGAGTACGGCTTTCTTGGTCTCGACGAAATTGCCGATGTGCACGCCCGCCGCCAGCTCCGTGCCCGGACGCAGTCGCGCGAACGGGCCGATCGTGCAGGGCCCGTGCGTCACCACGCCTTCGAGGTCGCAGTGCGCCTGCACCACGGTGCCGCTGGCTAGCTTCACGTCCTTGAGGCGCGTGAACGGGCCGATATGTACGTCATCGCCGAATTGCACGTCGCCTTCGAGCACGACGTTCACGTCGATCTCGACATCCATGCCGGCGCTGACCTTGCCGCGCACATCGATGCGCAGCGGATCGGCGATGCGCACGCCTTCCAGCGCCAACGCCTGGGCCGCACGCGAACGGTACTGAGCCTCAAGCTCCGCCAGCTGCCAGGGATTGTTGGCGCCGGCGGTCTCGAATTCGTCTTCGCATTCCACGCAGGCTGCCGCGCGATTTTCGCCGGCCGCCATGGCGAAGATGTCGGTGAGGTAGTACTCGCCCTGCACATTGTTGCGATCGAGTTTGGACGTCCATCGCTTCAAGGCGACTGCATCGGCCGCCAGGATGCCCGTATTGATCAGGTTCATCGCGCGCTGTGCGTCGTCGGCATCCTTTTCTTCGACCACGGCGCGCACGAAGCCGTTGCCGTCGCGCAGGACGCGGCCGTAGCCGTGCGGATGGGTGACGCGCGTGGCGAGCAGGCTCACCGTGCCTTCGGCTCGTACCAGGGCCTCCAGCGTCTGCGTACGCGTGAGCGGCACGTCGCCGTAGAGCACCAGCACGGTAACGTCGTCGGGCACTTCCAGCAGTGCCTCGCGCACGGCGTGGCCGGTGCCTAGCCGCTGCGACTGCAGCACCCAGTGCAGGTCGTCCTGGCCCTCGAACGCCGCACGCACCTGGTCGCCGCAATGCCCATAGACCACGTGGATCGCCTTCGGCTGCAATGCACGCGCCGCCTCGAGCACGTGGGCAAGCAGGGGCCGGCCGGCCAGGGGCATCAGCACCTTGGCCTTCTTCGACTTCATGCGCTTGCCCTCGCCGGCGGCGAGAACGATGACGTGCAACGGCGTGGTCTTGAGCATGGGATCCAACCTGTCCTTGACTAGCGGCGGAGGATAGCAGCCGAGGCTCAGTGCCCTAAGGCCCTGAGGATGTAGAACCTATGGCTATGGCAGGGCGTGTTTGGCCGCGCTGGCATCGGCAACCGGCTTGCCGTCTTTCCAGGCGAAGCGGAACACGTAGTCAAGACTGAAGGGGCGCGTCTGGCTGCTCACTTGATGACTATTGCCGTTGGCATCCGCGGCCCACTGGCTGAAACGCAGCGGCTCGAACGTCCATTGCATGGTGGTCTCACGCACGGCCTGATCGAACAGGCGGATCTGCGCATCGGCCTGCGCCTCATCGGTGATGCGTACCTCGACCACCTTGCCTGCTTCGTTGACGACAAGCGTGGCCTCCACCTCCTGTGGCGGCAGGCGCTGATCGAGCAGGGCGGCCGGGTACGGCGGCGAGGGATGATCCCAGGGAATCGCCCCGGTAGAGATCTCACCCATGGCGAGCTGGTAGTGCTGCATATCGTCCTTGGCCACGGACCTATACGAGGTGTCACCTTCAGTGGACGGCTTGGTCGAGGTGGCGTGAGGTGCGTTCGCGCACCCGGCCAGCGAAGCGATCAACGCGACCAACAGGAACCTTGGGAACCTGTGCCAATCAGCTTGCTGCTTCGCATCCATGTCGTAGCCCCCTCGCTGTCGAGTAGCCTCAGCATAAACAAAAACGCCGGCCCAGGGCCGGCGTTCTGCGGGGTGCTACCCGGGCAAGCTTGCTCAGTGCTTGAGCGTCTTGCGCATGCGCTCCAGCGCCTGCAGCTGGGTGATGGCCTGGGCCAGCTTGGCCTGCGCCTCGGCGATCTCGACCGCGTCGGTGCGATTGGCCAGGGCGTCTTCCRCTTCCTGCTTGGCGCGCTGGGCGGCGGCTTCATCCAGGTCGGAGGCGCGTGCGGCGGTATCGGCCAGCACGGTGACAACCTGCGGCTGCACTTCCAGGATGCCGCCGGACACCCAGAACTGCTGACGCTCGCCATTGGCCAGCACCACATCCACGTGGCCGGGCTTCAGGCGGGTGATCAGCGGCGCATGGCGGGGCGCGATGCCCAGTTCGCCCATCTCGCCGGTAGCGACCACGAGCTGCGCGTCGCCGGAGAAGATCTCGGCTTCGGCGCTGACGATGTCGACACGGAGGGTATGACTCATGACGGTATTCCGGTGCGTTCGGTGAAAAGCAGACGATGCTGTGTGGAGCTAAGTGAAGTGCGGCCTGCGCGCTTCACCGTGATGCCTCACAGGGATCAGGCCGCCTTCTTGGCGCCCATTTCCTCGGCCTTCTTGATGGCCTCGTCGRTGCCGCCGACCATGTAGAACGCCTGCTCAGGCAGGTGGTCCACGTCGCCGTCCACGATCATCTTGAAGCCGCGGATGGTTTCCTTCAGCGGCACGTACTTGCCCGGCGAGCCGGTGAACACTTCGGCCACGTGGAACGGCTGCGAGAAGAAGCGCTCGATCTTGCGGGCGCGCGACACGGCCTGCTTGTCGTCTTCGGAGAGCTCGTCCATGCCCAGGATCGCGATGATGTCCTTGAGCTCCTTGTAGCGCTGCAGCGTGCCCTGCACGCGGCGGGCCACGTCGTAGTGCTCGGCGCCGACGATATCCGGATCGAGCTGGCGGCTGGTCGAGTCCAGCGGATCCACGGCCGGGTAGATACCCAGCGAGGCGATGTTACGCGACAGCGTGACGGTCGAATCCAAGTGGGCGAATGTGGTCGCCGGCGAGGGATCGGTAAGGTCATCCGCGGGCACGTACACGGCCTGGATCGAGGTGATCGAACCGGTCTTGGTCGAGGTGATGCGCTCCTGCAGCWYGCCCATTTCGGCGGCCAGCGTCGGCTGGTAACCCACKGCGGACGGCATACGGCCGAGCAGCGCGGACACTTCSGTACCGGCCAGCGTGTAGCGGTAGATGTTGTCSACGAACAGCAGCACGTCCTTGCCCTTGCCCGACGCGTCCTTCTCGTCGCGGAASTWCTCGGCCATGGTCAGGCCGGWCAGYGCSACGCGCAGACGGTTGCCCGGCGGCTCGTTCATCTGGCCGWACACCATSGCSACCTTGTCGAGMACGTTSGAGTCYTTCATYTCGTGGTAGAAGTCGTTGCCCTCGCGGGTACGCTCGCCCACGCCGGCGAACACGGACAGACCCGAGTGCGCCTTGGCGATGTTGTTGATGAGCTCCATCATGTTCACGGTCTTGCCCACGCCGGCGCCGCCGAACAGGCCGACCTTGCCGCCCTTGGCGAACGGGCAGATCAGGTCGATGACCTTGATGCCGRTTTCCAGCAGGTCGTTGGCGGTGGCCTGGTCGTCGTAGCTCGGGGCTTCGCGATGGATGACCCAGCGGTCTTCCTCGCCGATCGGGCCGGCTTCGTCGATGGGATTGCCGAGCACGTCCATGATGCGACCCAGCGTGGCCTTGCCGACCGGCACCTTGATGCCTTCGCCGGTATTGCGGGCCACCAGGCCGCGCTTGAGGCCATCGGTGGAACCGAGGGCAATCGTACGGACGATGCCGTCACCCAGCACCTGCTGGACTTCCAGCGTGATGTCGGTGCCGTCGACCTTCAGCGCGTCGTAAACCTGCGGCACCTGATCGCGTGCGAACTCCACGTCGATGACCGCGCCGATGATCTGTACAACTTTGCCCTGACTCATGGATGTGCTCCGGATGGATCTTTTAGTGTCTGTTGCGGCGCCGCTATGCGTCGCCAAAATAATTTTGGGCTACAGCGCCGGTTATACCGCCGCGGCACCACCAACAATCTCGGAAATTTCCTGCGTGATCGCCGCCTGGCGCGCCTTGTTGTAAATCAGCGTCAGTTCGCCGATCACCTTGTTGGCGTTGTCGGATGCGCTCTTCATCGCGACCATGCGCGCGGCATGCTCGCTGGCGAGGTTTTCCAGCACACCCTGGTACACCACCGACTCGATGTAACGACCCAGCACGTGCTCAAGCACGGTGGCGGCATCGGGTTCGTAGATGTAATCCCAGTCGTGCTTCTGCTCGAGCTTGAGGCCCGCCACCGGGAAATCCGGCGAGTTCGGCTTGCCTTCGCCGCTGACCATCTCCTGTGCCACCACCGGCAGCGGCAGCAGTGCGTGGACCGCCGGCTTCTGCGTCATGGTGTTGATGAAGTCGTTGTGGGCCAGGAACACGCGATCGAGCTTGCCTTCGGTGTAGGCATCGAGCATGACCTTGATCACACCGATCAGGCTCTCGACCTTCGGCTTCTCACCCAGGTGGGTGACGCTGCCGATCAGGTTCACGCCCTTGATGCGGCGGAAGAACTGGGTGGCCTTCTGGCCGACGGCGACGACGTCGATTTCCGCGCCCTTGTCCTGCCACTCGCGGATGATCGGCAGCAGGCGACGGAACAGGTTCGAGTTCAGGCCGCCGCACAGACCGCGATCGGTGCTGACCACCAGGAAGCCGACGCGCTGCACCTTCTCGCGCTCCAGCAGGAACGGATGGCTGAAGTCGGTGCTGGCCTGGGCCACGTGCGCGATCACCTTGCGCATGGCACGCGCATAGGGACGCGAGGCCTTCATCAGATCCTGCGCCTTGCGGATCTTCGAGGCCGAGACCATCTCGAGCGCGCGCGTCACCTTGCGCATGTTCTGCGTGCTCTTGATCTTGGTTTTGATTTCGCGTCCGCTTGCCACGTTTGCCTCAACCTATCTGGGTTAGTGCGATCCCGGTCAGCTGACCGGAGTGCGGTACGGCCGTCTGGACGGCCGTACACCCTTTATTGCTTACCAGCTGCCGGTCTTCTTGTACTCGTCGAGCGAGGACTTGAAGGTGGCTTCGATGTCGTTGTTCCAGTCACCGGTGGCGACGATCTTCTTCATCAGCTCGCCGTGGTTCTGGTGCATGAACGCGTGCAGGCCCTTCTCGAACGGCAGCACCTTGTTGACCGGCAGGTCGTCGAGGTAGCCCTTCTCGGCGGCGTACACCGACAGTGCGAGTTCGGCGATGGAGAGCGGCGCGTACTGCGCCTGCTTCATCAGCTCGGTCACGCGCTGGCCGCGGTCCAGCTGGGCGCGGGTGGCCGGGTCCAGGTCCGAGGCGAACTGCGCGAACGCAGCCAGCTCGCGGAACTGCGCCAGGGCCAGCTTCACGCCGCCGGACAGCTTCTTGACGATCTTGGTCTGGGCGGCACCGCCCACGCGCGACACCGAGATACCGGCGTTCACCGCCGGGCGAATGCCGGCGTTGAACAGGTCGGTTTCCAGGAAGATCTGGCCGTCGGTGATCGAGATCACGTTGGTCGGCACGAAGGCGGACACGTCACCGGCCTGCGTTTCGATGATCGGCAGCGCGGTCAGCGAACCGGTCTTGCCCTTCACTTCACCGTTGGTGAACTTCTCGACGTACTCCTCGGAGACGCGAGCCGCACGCTCGAGCAGACGCGAGTGCAAATAGAACACGTCGCCSGGGTAGGCTTCGCGGCCCGGCGGGCGSYKSAGCAGCAGCGASAYCTGGCGGTAGGCCMMGGCCTGCTTGGWCAGRTCGTCATAGAYGATCAGCGCGTCTTCGCCGCGGTCGCGGAAGTACTCGCCCATGGCGCAACCCGAATACGGCGCGATGTACTGCAGCGCGGCCGACTCGGAAGCGGAAGCCACCACCACGATGGTGTTGGCCAGCGCGCCGTTCTCTTCGAGCTTGCGCACCACGTTGGCGATCGACGAACGCTTCTGGCCGATGGCAACGTAGATGCACTTAATGCCGGAATCTTTCTGGTTGATGATCGCGTCGATGGCCAGCGCGGTCTTGCCGGTCTGGCGGTCGCCGATGATCAGCTCGCGCTGGCCGCGGCCGATCGGGATCATCGAGTCGACGGACTTGTAGCCCGTCTGCACCGGCTGGTCGACCGACTTACGCCAGATCACGCCCGGCGCGACCTTTTCGATGGCCGAGCTGGTCTTGGCGTTCAGCGGGCCCTTGCCGTCGATCGGGTTGCCCAGCGAATCGACCACGCGACCCAGCAGCTCCGGACCGGTCGGCACTTCGAGGATGCGGCCGGTGGTCTTGGCGGTGTCGCCTTCGCGCAGGTGCTGGTATTCGCCCAGCACCACGGCGCCCACCGAGTCGCGCTCGAGGTTCAGCGCCAGCGCATAGGAGTTGCCCGGCAGTTCGATCATTTCGCCCTGCATCACATCGGCCAGGCCGTGGATGCGCACGATGCCGTCGGACACGCTGATGATGGTGCCTTCGTTACGTGCTTCCGCGCCGAGCTTGAACTGCTCGATGCGGGTCTTGATCAGTTCGCTGATCTCGGACGGGTTCAAGGTGGAGCTGGACATGGGTCGATATCCTGAGATTTGAGTCTTTTTTGAAGCGCCTGCCGCGGGCGGGGCTCTTCGCGAAACGGACTTCGCTTAAATTTTTAGGCAGTCAAGGCGCGGGTCATGCGCGCCAGACGTCCACGAGCCGAACCGTCGATCACTTCGCTGCCGGTATCGATCACCACGCCACCCAGCAGCGAGGCGTCGACCTGGGTTTCCAGTTCGATCTCGCGCTTGAAGCGACGCTTCAGCGACACCTTCAGCTGTTCAGCCTGGGCGGCATCCAGCGCGAATGCACTGGTCACCTTCACCAACAGCTGCGATTCGGATTCGCGCTTGTACTGTTCGTACAGCGCGGCGATTTCCGGCAGCAGCGCCATGCGACGGTGCTCGGCCAGCTCACCCAGGAAACGGGCGAACGGCGCGTCGGCAGCCATGCCCTGCGGCAGGTGCAACGCGACCAGCTGGTCCGACGTCACGCGCGGATCGTTGCCGAAACCGGCCACGCGCGAGTCCTTTGCCACTTCCGCGGCAAAGGCCAGCGCCTGCGACCATGCGCCCAGCGAGCCGGCCGCATGGGCTACCTCGAAGGCGGCACGCGCATACGGACGGGCGAGGGTGATTGCCTGTGCCATGGCTTAGATCTCGGCCGCGAGCTGGTCGAGCATCGCCTTGTGGGCGTTGACGTCGACTTCGCGCTGCACGATTTTCTCCGCACCCTGGACCGCCAGACGGCCGACCCAGCCACGCAGTTCTTCGCGCGCACGCTGCTGCATGCTGACGATTTCCTCGGCAGCGGCGGCCTTCAGACGGCTGGCCTCGGTCACGGCTTCGGCGCGAGCCTTGTCCACGATCTGGTTGGCCTGCTGCTGTGCTCGCTCGATGATCTCGTTGGCCTGCTGACGGGCCTGCTTGATCTCGACGGCCACCTTGGCGTCGGCGTCCTTGAGTTCGGCGCGCGCCTTTTCAGCGGCGGCCAGACCATCGGCAACCTTCTTCTGGCGCTCTTCAATCGCGTGATTGAGCTGCGGCCAGATGAACTTGGTGGTGAACCAGACCAGGATGGCAAAAGAAACCATCTGGCCCAGGAAAGTCAGATTGATATTCATGAGCTTTCCAAATACTCCCGAACGCGTTGAAGCTGACGTGAAGCCGCGGCTTTGGATTCGCCGCGGCACCACCTAACCCGCTCTCCGATCGGCCTTGCGGCCAAGCGAATACTTAGTGCGGCAGGACGCTGATCAGCGGGTTCGAGAAGGCGAACAGCAGCGCAACGGCCAGGCCGATGATGAACGCAGCGTCGATCAGGCCGGCGAGCAGGAACATGCGGCCCTGCAGCAGCGGCACCAGCTCCGGCTGACGTGCGGCGGACTCAAGGAACTTGGAACCCATGATGGCGATACCCAAGCAAGCGCCCAGAGCGCCGAGGCCGATGATGATGCCGATGGCAATGGCGGTCAGGCCCTGCACGTGTGCGATGAGTTCCATGGTGTTCTCCTGTGAATCGATAACGGGTTGTTGGTTGGAACAAGAAAGATGAAGCGAAACTTGGAGTAAAGCGAAACTTAGTGATGCTCACGCGCCGTCGCGATGTAGACGATGGTCAGCATCATGAAGATGAACGCCTGCAGCAGGATGATCAGGATGTGGAAGATCGCCCATACGGTGTTGAACAGCACACCCGGCAGGAAGCTGATCCAGCCCGCGAACAGGCCCGCGATCAGCATGAAGACCAGCTCACCGCCGTACATGTTGCCGAACAGTCGCATGGCGAGCGAGACCGGCTTGGACAGGTATTCGATGACGTTGAGCGCGAGGTTGAACGGCATCAGGATGATCTTGACGACCACGTTGTCCGCATGGAACGGCGCCGTGATCAGCTCCCAGCCAAAGCCGCCCACGCCCTTGGCCTTCATGCCGTGCGCGAGCACGATGAAGAACACGGCCAGGGCCAGGCCCATGGTGGTGTTGATGTCGGCGGTGGGAACCCAGCGGAAGAAGGTGTGGTGAGCAACCTCGGCACCGGCGATGGTCTTCACGCCCCAGCCGGGCGCATCCAGCGGCAACAGGTCCATCGTGTTCAGGAACACGACCCACATGAAGATGGACAACGCCAGCGGGGTCACCGTACGGCGATCGCCGTGGAAGGTGTCCTTCACCTGGGTGTCGACGAACTCCACGATGATCTCGACGAAGGCCTGGCCCTTGGACGGTACGCCCGAAGTCGCCTTGCGGGCCTTCAGCCAGAACCACAGGCAGAACAGGGCACCCAGCACGAAGGACACGACGAGCGAGTCGACGTGGATCTTCATGAACGCACCATCACCCAGGCTCACCACATTGTGGTGAAGGTGATGCTGGATGTACTCAGTTAGTCCGCCCTGCGGCTCGCTTGCCATGTGTTAGCCCTTGAATCTGAACGCCAGCAGATTTATTGCGTAAGCAGCCACCAGCCCCGTGATGGCAGCTAGTGGCGGTAATTTCCATTGACCCAGGATCGCGATCAGCCCTCCGAAGATCACGATCCACTTCAGGACCAAACCTGACATCACGTGCCACATGGCCGTGCCTCCCCCACCCAACCCCTTGAAGGAGCGCCACGCCAGCAGCGCGGAACCCAGCGCCACCAGCGTGGCGCCTGCAGCGGCCGCCACGGCTTCGCGGGGCCCCTGCATCAGGAAGGTGAGACCGACGGCCACCGCCACGGCGAGCTGCAGCAAAATCATGCGCAGTGCCAGACGACGACCGGAAGCAAGACTGTTGATCACGTGATGTTCCCGCGCGGCTTCGCTCAAGGCGGCACCGAACCAGCTGCGGGCCACGGTCCAATCCCAAAAAGTATATCAGCGGGGCATTTACAGCGACAAGCCGCGGCTGGCGCGACATCTTGTCCACAGGCCGATCTGTTCACAAAACTAGCAGCCGTCGTGAGAACTCACGAAAGAAAAAGGGCCGGACAACCGTCCGGCCCTTAGACGCAACTGGGGGGAAGAAGCGCTGCGTCGCTAAGCGGTCTTACTTGGCGCCAGCGGCGGCAGCGGCCTTCTTGACGGCGGCAACCGGAGCGGCCACGGCGTCGTTGGCAGCCTGCTGCTGCTCCTGCGCGAGCGCGCTGAGCGATTCGGCGGTCTTCTGCGTCACGGCGATGATTTCCTGGGTGACGGCCACGGCGCGCTCGGCGTTTTCACGACCGGCGGCAGCTGCCTTTTCCCAAAGGACGCGGAAACCGTCGATATCGCGGGTCTCGAGGGCGCCACTGAAGAAGTCAGCCGCAGCTTCCGTCTGCTTTTCCAGCGCACGGATCTGCAGATCGGCGACCTGCTCCAAACCCTTGAAGGCCACCGACTGTGCCTTGAAGGCGCTATCGGCCAGCTGCTTGGCGTAGGCGAAAACCTGGGAGTTCAGTTGCTGCGTCATGACTTGGGTCCCTCGACGGGATTAGGGGTAGTGGCGGCTACCCTACCAAATCATTTTGTGCATTGCAATATATTTTTCCTGAACACGAACACGTGTCATGAAAAATTCAAGATTACCAATCCGTTACAGTCAAACGCTCATTTATTGCGACGCGTCAAAAGCTGTCACGGCTACAACTGGCACCCGAGGTACAGGTCTCGTGCACCACCACCTTGTCCAGACCCGGCAGGGCCGGCTGCAGGCGCTTGAAGATCCAGCGGCACAGTACTTCGCTGGTGGGATTCTCCAGGCCCTCGATGTCATTGAGGTAATGATGGTCGAGCTGGTCAAACAGCGGCGCGAAGGCCGCTTTGACGTCCGCGAAGTCCATCACCCAGCCCAGCGTGGGATCAGGCTCGCCCTCGACGTGGATCTGGATACGGAACGAATGCCCGTGCAGCCGCGCGCACTTGTGGCCCGGCGGCACGTTCGGCAGGCGGTGAGCCGCCTCGATGTGGAATTCTTTGAAGATATGCATGCGGCCATTCTAGCGCCTGGCGGCTTACACCCACTCCAGCGGCAGCTTGCCGAAGCGCGGGAGGAATCGGAGCTTCAAGGATCGACTCGGCCCACCGCTCGTGGAAAAGAGCCCGGAATGCCGGGCAGGCGCGGTTTTGCGCTGACTGCGACTTCTTAAGCGAGGGGCATCGCAGCGGGGCCGGCCTTGGCAGGCAGCACCTGTGTGGTGCGATTGCACACGGCGATGGCGTGCTTGCCGCGCCAGGTGATGAATCACACGACGACGATCACGCGCGCGTTCGTGCGCGCGCCTCGGTACCAAAACTGGAATTCCGCGCGGGGTGCAAACACGGCCCGCGCACTCTGCCGATGGCGCAGCCACACTTCAGCGACGCGGCCTGCATCGTCGGACCACGCCAGTAGACGCGCCTGCGCACTCCAGCAGTGGCTTTGCACATAGAGCACGGTGTCCCACACGCCTGCTGGCAAGGCCTCATCGTCGCGCCCCCTGGGCTCAAGCAGCGCGACGAAGTCGGGCGGCCGCAATGGCAGGCGTGAACCGCTCACGCAGGGCTGCCCCAAATAAGCTTCATTCGACGAAGGCATGGGCGACACGCCGGATGAAATCTGCGGTGCTCTGCGCACCGAACTTGCGCATCGCGTTCTGACGATGCTTGCGCACGGTAATCGGACAGATGCTCAGGCGCGCGGCGATATCGTCGTTGGACACGCCTGTCCCCGCCAGCCGACAGATCTCGCGCTCGCGTGTGCTGAGCAGATCGCGGCTGTCGCTGGCATCGTCCGACCGGCGCTCACCCAGATGAAGAATGGCGTAGCGGATCAGCGCGCCCGGATGGCGCATGGCCATCTTCGTGCGCATATTGGTGCGGTGCTGGCGCACGGTATGGATGGAAATGCCCGATGCCGCGGCAATCGTGAGCGAACTCATGCCGCAGGCGATCAGGCGCAGGATCTCGTACTCGCGCTTGGTGAGCATGGATAACCGGAAACTGGATTGGGGAACCATCATGGATGTGATGCCAACAGCGACGTGGTGGAACTGACGCCAGAACACGGCATCGGGCGGGTGACGGATCCCTCGCTACGCTGATGGCGACGGGGCACGCTCGATGACGCGTCATCGCGACGCAGTGTCCGGCCGGCATGACCGACCTCTTTTCCATGGTGCTCCGCACTGTTGCAGCCAACTTGTCGATCCGCATCGGTGCTTTCAAAAACAAACGGTGGCTCGATGTCCGCGCGCCGAAGACGTCGACGGATGGGTACGCGATGAAACTGACAACGGGTCAGGAGAGCGTCTATCCGCGCTGGGGAGTAGCCACTCCACTACTTAGGGCAGCGCGTAGCGCGCGATGCGTCGCCCTTCATCACAGAGGGAGCGCTTATTGGCGAGGGCAACACGCGGAGGCAACACGACGGGGCGGTTTTGATCTTGATGCCGCGATCGACTGAATGCGGAACAGATAAGCCAGGGGGAGCGGCGCGGCGAAGATCCGAGACACGACGACGGCTCGCTCCCGTCCCGTCACGAAACGGGCGGAGAACAGACTTGCCGCTGGATTCAGGGAGATTGGGACCATCGGATCGATGGTGGCTATGGGTGGACTCGAACCACCGACCCCAGCATTATGAGTGCTGTGCTCTAACCGGCTGAGCTACATAGCCTTGGGTGCCGCCTGCCAGGGTTGTCGACGTGAGGTCGACCAGGCAGGGCCCGGCAGTTTAGTTGTCAGCGCCTTCCGGTTCAAGGGGGCCGGTTGCCCCCGCTTCCTGCGCTGTGCTTGAATCGACTCCGAGCCGCGGTGGTTTCCTGTAGTCCGCCGTATCCGCCCGGCTCCAGGAGGCAACATGATCGACGTCGATGGCTATCGTCCGAATGTGGGCATCGTTCTGCTGAATGCGGACGGCCGGCTGTTCTGGGCGCGCCGCGTCAATCGTGATGGCTGGCAGTTCCCCCAGGGCGGCATGCGCAGCGACGAGACGCCGCTGGAGGCGATGTACCGCGAGCTGGAAGAGGAAACCGGCCTGGCCGCGCACCATGTGGAAGTGATCGGCGTGACCCGCGGCTGGCTGCGCTACCGCCTGCCCAGCCGCTATGTACGCCACCACCAGCACCCGACCTGCATCGGCCAGAAACAGGTGTGGTTCCTGCTCCGCCTGGTGGGCAGCGAGGAAGCGCTGCGTCTGGATGCCTGCGAGAAGCCGGAATTCGACCATTGGCGCTGGGTGGATTTCTGGTACCCGGCCGCCCACGTGGTCAACTTCAAGCGCCAGGTCTACGAACGCGCGCTGCGCCACTTTGCGCCGCTGGTGGAGACCCTGCTGAGCGTCCAGCTGGGTGACCTGCCGCACCGCGACGGTCCGGACGCGGGCGATACCCCCCGCAAGGGCAAGGCCGCGGCCTGACGGGCCGCCAGCCGGCTCGCCCACAGCCGATGCCCAGGTTCGCCCACGGCAGAGCGGTATTCGCCCGCTTGCCTTCTTCACCAACCCTGACGGCAGCTGAATCACCCCGCCGGGAACGACACGAGTTCTGAGTTGACAATCATTCGCATTTGCGTTCCCATATGTGCCATGTATATCTGCATGTGCAACGCCGTCACCGACGGCGACATCCGCCGGGCCGCCAGCGAAGGCGTCCATCAGTTCGCCGAGCTGCAGGCTCGCACGGGCTGTTCGGACTGCTGCGGTTGTTGCGAACAGGAAGCGCGCGCCACCTTGGACAAGGCGGTGCAGCACGTCATGTCGACCCTGCCAGTAGTCGCCATCGCCTGACCCGGCACCCCACAGATCTCCCCCGAAACGCGCGGCATTAGCTGCGCGTTTTTGCATGCGCAACTCTTAGTCATTCTCGTTCCGACATGGCTGAAAAACTCGCCGTATAGTCGCCCTCTGCGCTGAAGGAGACTTCCCATGAAGGGCGACGCGAAAGTTATCGAATTCCTCAACAAGGTCCTCTACAACGAGCTGACCGCGATCAACCAGTACTGGCTGCATTACCGCATGTACAAGGACTGGGGCTACGACGAGCTGGCGGAGCACGAGAGGAAGGAATCGATCGAGGAAATGAAGCACGCCGACAACCTGGTCGAGCGCATTCTGTTCCTCGACGGGCTGCCGAACCTGCAGCACCTGGGCAAGCTGCGCATCGGCGAAAACCCGGTGGAATGCCTGCAGGGCGACCTGGACCTGGAAATGGCCGCCGTGAAGGATCTGCGCGAAGCCATTGTCCACAGCGAAAGCATTGCCGACTTCGTCAGCCGCGACCTGTTCAAGAACATCCTGCATGACGAGGAAGAACACATCGACTGGCTGGAAACCCAGTTCAGCCTGATCAAGGACCTGAGCGCCGAGCGCTACCTGCAGTCCAAGATCGACAGCTGATCGGCCATTTGGCACCCCCGGAGCGGCGCGCAAAGCGTGCCGCCGTTCCTTGACGCTTTCTACACAGCGGGGCTATACCTTGGCCTTTCCCCCGGATAGCCAAGCATGGCTTCACGCCCACCGCCGCGCTTCGTGGTACGTCCGCACGACGCGTCCGTCGGGCGGCGCCGCGCGTTGTGGCTAGGCGCAGCCTGGCTGGCCAGCCTGGTCATCGTCGCCCTGGTGGTGGGCGGCCTTGCCCACCGCGCCACCCCGGCCGCCAATGAAGCGCGCCAGCTCAAGGCGCTGACCCAGCAGAACGACGACCTCCAGCAGCAGGTGGCCAACCTGCAGCGAGCGGGCCAGGTGGCCGACATCGCCACGCGCTCGTTGCGCAAGACGCTGGGCGAGCGCGAAGAGGAAATCAGCGGCCTGCGCGCCGACCTGGGCTTTTACTCCCGCCTGACCGGCGGCGATGCCCAGCGCGAGGGACTCAAGGTGCAGGAGGTACGCCTGCAGCCGGTGGACAATTCGCACGCGTGGAACCTCACGCTCAGCCTCACCCAGAATGCCAAGCGCGGTGACGATGTCACCGGCAACGCCAGCGTGAGTGTCGAGGGCCTGCGCGGCGACAAGGTGATCCAGCTCGACTGGTCGGCGCTGGGCGACAACGCGCAGCGCGACGGCATGCCTTTCCGCTTCAAATATTTCCAGCAGCTGCAGGGCACCATCGTGTTGCCCACCGATTTTCGGCCCACCCGCCTGATCATCAAGGCCCAGCCAGCCGGGGACGACCCGGTCACCCGCGCGGTCGCCTGGGGCGAGGCGCTGTCGGGCCACCTGACACCGACCCAAGGGGAACAAGATGCTCAACCGTAAGCGCAGCGAGCGCGCACCCAACAGCCACGACACCAGCCTGATCGCCCGCGGCACGGTGGTCCACGGCGACGTGCGCTTCAGCGGCGCGCTGCACCTCGACGGCCAGATCGTCGGTTCGGTGCTGGCCGATGAAGCAGGCGCCGTGTTCACCTTGAGCGAGAACGGTCACGTACAGGGCGAGATCCATGTCCCCCACGCCATCATCAACGGGCAAGTGAGGGGCGACATCCATGCCAGCGACCGCCTGGAACTGGCGCCCGAAGCGCGCGTGATCGGCGACGTTCACTACAAAACGCTAGAAATGGCCGCCGGCGCGCAGGTCAACGGGCGGATGAGCCACCAGGCCGCCGAGCTGACTCGCGAGCTGCCGGCGCCGTCGATGCGGGACGCCGAAGCCGTACCGGCCTGATCGCGGTATCCTTGCGTACGCGTTGTCGCATCCCCACTTGAGCATCATGGATACCGTCGTCTCTCTCCCCATCGTTCCCGATTACCGCAGCGCCGGCTCTGCCCTGGTGTTTACCGAGGCGGCGGCCCGCAAGGTGCACGAACTCATCCAGGAAGAGGGCAACCCGGAGCTGAAGCTGCGCGTGTACATCACCGGCGGCGGCTGCTCGGGTTTCCAGTATGGCTTCACTTTTGACGAAGCCCAGGCCGAAGACGATTTCGCGATCGACCGCGAGGGCGTCACCCTGCTGGTCGACCCGCTGTCCCTGCAATACCTCACCGGCGCCGAGATCGACTACTCGGAAAGCCTGAGCGGCTCGCAGTTCGTCATCCGCAATCCCAATGCCAAGAGCACCTGCGGCTGCGGCTCGTCCTTCTCCACCTGAGAGTCGTCACGGCATGGATCGCATCACCTTGGCGCGACCCAATACTTTCGCGGGACTCAGCCTGATCCTCGATCGCGTCGCCGAACGGCGCGACGAAGGCATGTGGGTGAACGAGCTGGGCGCATCCGAGAACGCGCGCTACCTGCTGATCGACCCGCTCGGCCAGACCTACCTGTTACCCGATAGCGACACGCTGCGCTGGCTGGACAGCGCCGAGCGCGAGCGTCTGCTTGGCGACATCAAGGCCAGCTTCATGGGCCTGGCGGACGAGCAGCCGCGTTTCCTGCTGGCGATCGACGAGGCGGAACGTGCGGCAGCGCTGGAACTGGCTCTCGGTGCCCGCCGCGGCGGCCTGCGCGATATCGGTCTGTTGCTGCCCGCCGACGAAGCGGGTCTCTTCGCCTACGCCAAGGGTCTGGTGCACTGGCAGCGCGAAACACGACATTGCCCTTACTGCGGCTCGCCGCTGGTGCTGGTGGCGTCGGGTCATCGCGCGCAGTGCACCAATGCCGAATGCGGACGCGTGCATTTTCCGCGCACGGATGCCGCCGTCATCGTCATCGTGGAACACCAGGGCGCCTGCCTGCTCGGTCGCCAGGCCGGCTGGCCGAAGGGCCGTTATTCCACGCTCGCGGGCTTTGTGGAACCTGGCGAATCACTGGAAGATGCGGTGCGCCGCGAAGTGGCGGAAGAATCCGGCGTGACCGTGGGCGAGGTGCACTATCACTCGTCGCAACCATGGCCGCTGCCGCAATCGCTGATGGTGGGTTTCACGGCAAAGGCGCTGTCACGCACCATCCGCTTGCGCGATCAAGAGCTGGAAGAGGCTCGCTGGTTTACGCCGCAGGACATCGTCGACGGCATCGCCGATGGCAGCTTCCTGCCTTCGTTGCCGCTGTCGGTGTCTTACCGATTGCTCGAGCACTGGCTGCGCCAACAGGCGGGCCTGGAGCTCGATGAGTTGGTCGCGCAGCGCAAGGGCTGAGGTTTTCCGGACCTCCCTGGCTGTCGTTCCGGCCTGCGCCGCAATGACCAGCAGCACGCCCGGCTGCGTACCCACTGACCCGTCACAGCGTTGTCCTACAATGCGCCCATCGACCGGGAGTAACGCGTTCATGGCTGTCAGTTTGCTATCTGCACTCATCGCACTTGGCCTGGTGCATGTCATGCCGCAGCTCGCGCACTGGCGCGGCGACGGCGGCTTCCGGCGCTGGGTGGCGCAGCTGGGTGACACCAGCGGACCGGCGCGCGTCGCGGTGACCCTGGGCGTGCCGGTGGTGCTGTGCCTGATCGCGATATGGCTGATCGACCTGTTGCCGGGCAGCGATCTTTTTCGCCTGATCTTTGCCCTGGTGGTGCTGTTGTACTGCTTCGGTCCGCACGCGTACGAAGCGGATCTCGAAGCCATCATCAAGGCACCCGACCAGCCGTCACGCGAAGCCGCCGCCCAGGCGTTGTCGGACGACGGCGAGCCGGTGGCCTGGAATGCGCTCGCACTTGGTGAAGCGACCGCCTATGCCGCGCTGCGCCGACGCTTTGGCGTGCTGCTGTGGTTCTTCCTGCTCGGTCCTGCCGGCGCACTGCTCTATCGCCTGGCGCAGACACTGGGCCGTGACCAGACCCTGCGCCTGGACACCGCCGCGCGCCATGCCGCCCGTGCCTTCGCCAACGTGGCCGACTGGCTGCCGGCGCAGCTGATGGTGTTTACGCTCGCCCTGGTTGGCCATTGGGATGCAGTGATTGGCGCGTGGAAGCACTGGCACCAGCAACAGCCGCCCAACCGCTGGTACGTGGAAGGCCCGGGTTTCCTCGGCGCTGCCGCGCGTGCGGATGTGCAGGTGGATATCGAAGCAGGCGACGGTTACGCCGAGGAACGCATCGATACGCTGGCCGAACTCATCCGCCTGCGCGGCGCCTTGCTGCGCGCACTGCTGGCGTGGCTCAGTGTCGTGGCCCTGATCGTACTGGCTGGCTGGATGGGATGATCAAGCGGGCGATCGCACGGGACCGGTGCGATCGCCAAGCAAGTTGTCAGGCGAAATCGCCACGCAGCTCTCGCACGCGAGCCTCCAGCGTGTCCAACTGCACGTCCTGAGGTGAACAGGGCGTACCGGCGACCAGTTCCACGCGAGCGCGGAAGCGTCGCGGCAGGCGCGCTCGGTGCAACATCGAATCGCGCCGGCTCCACACACTGCCCCACAAACCGCGCAAGGCCAGGGGCACGACCGGCACGGGGCGTCGCTCCAGAATGCGCGCGACGCCAGGCCGGAACGGCGCGATGTCGCCGTCCTTGGTCAAGCCGCCCTCGGGGAAGATGCACACCAGCTCGCCATCGGCGAGTGCGGCATCCACTTCGTCATAGGCGCGCTGCAGCACGACCGGATCTTCCTTCTGTCCTGCAATTGGGATCGCCTTGGCCGTGCGGAACACGAACTTCAACACCGGGATATTGAAGATCTTGTAGTACATGACGAAGCGCGCGGGCCGGCGCAGATTCGCCATCAGCAGCAACGGATCCATAAAGCTCACGTGATTGCACACGAGCAGGGCAGGACCTTCCTGCGGAATGTTTTCCAGTCCGTCGACGCGCACGCGGTACAGCGTATTCACCAGCACCCAGGTGATGAAGCGCATCAGGAATTCGGGAACGATGGTGAAGATGTACGCCGCCACCAGCACGTTGAGCAGCGCGGCGGCGAGGAAAATCTGCACGGCAGTGAAACCCAGTGCACCCAGCGCCAGCCCGAAACCCGAGGCCAGGCAGATAAACAGCGCGTTGATGATGTTGTTGCCCGCGATCACGCGCGACAGCCGGTCGCGCGGCGTGCGCGCCTGTACGAAGGCGAACAGCGGCACTACGTAGAAACCGCTGAAGACGCCGATCAGGGTGAGATCCATCACCACGCGCCAACTGCCCGCGCCATGGATGAAACCCAGCCAGTCCAGGCCATGCGCGGTCGCCAGATGCGGATGGGCCAGGTAGAGATCGACGCCAAATGCCGTCAGGCCGAATGCACCCAACGGCACCAGGCCCACTTCCACGCGGCGTCCGGACATGCGTTCGCACAGCAAGGCGCCGACACCCGTGCCCAGCGAAAACAGCGTAAGCACCAGCGTATTGACCGAACCGTCGCCACCCAGGTTGAGGCGCGTGTAATTGGGCAGTTGCGCGATCAACACGGTGCCGAAAAACCAGAACCAGGAAATGCCGAGCACCGCGTTGAACACGCGACGATCCTGCTTGGTGATGCCAAGCACGCGCATGGTTTCGCTGGCTGGATTCCAGTTGAACACGAGATCCGGCGCCGTGGCAGGTGCTGGCGGAATGCGCCGGCTGGCGAGATAGCCAAGCACCGCGACAAGAATCGTGGTGGCGGAGGCAGCCAACGGCCCATAACCCGCAATCAACATCAACGAATTGCCGGCGATCATGCCGATCAGCATCGCCAGCTGCGTGCCCATTTCCACCAGGCCGTTGCCGCCGACCAGTTCTTCCGGCTTCAGCGCCTGCGGAAGGATCGCGTACTTGATTGGACCGAACGTGGTCGAGTGCAGCCCCATCAGAAACAGCACCACCAGCAGCAAGGTGGTGTGGTGCGTGTAAAAGCCGACTGCGGCGATCGCCATGGCAGCGATCTCGAACAGCTTCACATAGCGGATGATGCGCGACTTCTCGTATTTCTCCGCCAGCTGCCCGGCCGTGGCCGAAAACAGGAAGTAGGGAAGAATGAACAGGGCCGGCGCCAGATTGGTGTAGAGCGACACCGTCTTGTCATCCAGCCCCATCTGGAACGCCACAAGCATGACCATCGCGTTGCGGAACGCATTGTCATTGAACGCGCCCAGCGCCTGCGTCCAGAAGAATGGCGCGAAACGTCGGCTTCCCAGCAGGTTGAATTGGCTCATGCGCAGCTCGGTGGCGTGGTGTCCTTCACGCGCGGAGCATAGCAGCGGGGACATCACGCACGGACGCTCGTCGGCGTCTGCATCGGCAAGCGGTGACGACCGGGCGTCGACATCGCCTCCGCTCGCTTTCTGGCATGCTCCGTTGCGTCGGCAGGCGCCGGGATCAGCTCGTGTCGATATCGGCGCCGATGGTTCGTCGGATAGGTAACTCCTCCAACACGGATAGTCGTCATGTCGAAAGTTCGCGTGCAAAGTTTTGCCGTATCGCTGGATGGTTACGCCGCGGGACTCGCCCAGGATCTTGAGCATCCGCTCGGCGTGGGTGGCCTGGGCCTGATGGAATGGGTTTTCCCCACCCGCATGTTCCAGCGCATGCATGGCGACAGCGGCAGCGAGGGCGAAACCGGCGTTGACAACGACATGGCGGAAAAGGGCTTCGCGAACATTGGCGCGTGGATACTCGGCCGCAATATGTTCGGCCCGGTTCGTGGCCCATGGCCTGATGACAGCTGGAAGGGTTGGTGGGGTGAGGAGCCGCCGTATCACGTGCCGGTGTTCGTCTTGACCCAGTACGCACGCGCACCGCTCACCATGGCGGGTGGCACCACGTTCTATTTTGTCACTGATGGCATCGACGCCGCACTGGAACAGGCACGTGTYGCCGCGAACGGCCAGGACGTTCGCATCGGTGGCGGTGTGTCCACGGTGCGCCAGTACCTTGAGGCGCGCCTGATCGATGAGCTTCATCTGGCTGTGCGGCCGTGGTTGATGGGTTGTGGCGAAGCCTTGTTCCAGGGCCTGGACCTGCCTGAGCTCGGTTACCAGGCGGTGGACAGCATCGCAGGCGAACGCGCCACTCACGTCATCCTGCGTCGAGAGGATCGATAGCAGACGTCGAAAAAGGCGCGACAGGTTCGTCGTATGGATGAAGGTCCCACCGCGGACCGTTCTTCCCTGAACAGGAGTCCCAGGCATGACCACCGGTACCGTTACGCTCCACCGTGTCCTTCGCACCACGCCCGAGAAGATCTATCGCGCCTTCCTCGATGCCGACGCCATGGCGCGCTGGCTTCCGCCCAATGGTTTCACCGGCAAGGTGCAGTATCTCGATGGCAAGGTCGGCGGCACCTATCAGATGTCGTTCACCAATTTCACCAGCGGTCACAGCCATTCGTTTGGCGGCACCTATCGGGAGCTCGTGCCCGGTGAACGCATTCGCTACACCGCGCGCTTCGACGATGCGAACCTGCCTGGCGAGATGCAGACCACGGTCACCCTGAGGCAAGTTTCCTGCGGCACGGAAATGAACGTGGTGCAGGAAGGCATCCCGGAGATGATCCCCACCGAGGCATGCTATCTGGGCTGGCAGGAGTCGCTGCTGCATCTGGCGAACCTGGTCGAGCCGGAGATTCCCGGCTGATTCATTGATGGAACGCCTGCGTTCCACGACTCGCAAGGAGCTGTCATGTGGACGCATGAAGAAGGCATCGAGATCGACGCCACACCGGCGCAAGTCTGGGCGGTGTTTGCCGATGTGCACGGCTGGCAGCGCTGGAACGCAGGCATCGAACACATCCAGTTGCATGGGCCGTTTGCCACCGGCACCACCTTCACCATGCAGCCGCCGGGCACGGACGCGTTCGTCAGCACCTTGATCGCGGTGGACGAGCGCAAGGCTTTTACCGACGCAACCGTTATCGATGAAACGCGCGTTGTGGTCGACCACCGTATCGAAGCACTCTCGCCACATCGGGTGAGAGTGACTTACGCCACCGGGATCACCGGCCCCGAGGCTGAGGCGATCGGGCCGCAGGTGACGGGCGATTTTGGCGACGTACTGCGTTCGCTGAAGAAGATCGTGGAAGAGGCGCGATGAATGCGCTGTCACGGATGATGCAAAAGAAAAGCCCCGGAAATCCGGGGCTTTCAGCGGGATGAATCGATCAGCTCAGAGGCGATGCAGCGCGCGATGCGCGATATCGCGACGGCAGAAGCCGCCCTCGTAGTGAATCTTGGCCACTGCCGCATAAGCGTGTTCACGAGCAGCCGCGATGTCCTTGCCCAGCGCACACACCGTCAACACGCGACCGCCGGCAGTGACGACCTTGCCCTGCGCATCGAGCTGCGTGCCGGCGTGGAACACTTTCACGCTGGGGCCAAAATCGCTGTCCAGCCCGGTAATGACGTCGCCGCTGCGCACCTTGCCCGGATAACCACCCGCCGCCATCACCACGCCTAGCGACGGGCGCGCGTCCCACTGCACATGCGTGTGATGCAGCTCACCGTCGAGCGCGRCTTCGATCAGATCCACCAGATCGGATTTCAGGCGCAGCATGATCGGTTGCGTTTCCGGATCGCCGAAGCGCACGTTGAACTCGATGACCTTGGGCGTACCGCTCTTGTCGATCATCAGGCCGGCGTAGAGGAAGCCGATGAAGGGCGCACCTTCCATCGCCATGCCACGCAGGGTGGGTTCGATCACTTCCTTGAGGATGCGCTTCTCGACGTCAGGCGTGACGACSGGCGCMGGCGAATACGCGCCCATGCCGCCGGTGTTGGGACCCAGATCGCCTTCGTCGCGGCGCTTGTGGTCCTGGCTGCTCGCCATCGGCAAGGCGTGCTGGCCATCGCTCACCACGATGTAGCTGGCTTCCTCGCCGTCGAGGAATTCCTCGATCACCACGCGCGCGGATGCATCGCCAAACTGATGCGCGCCCAGCATGTCATGCAGCGCCTGCTCGGCATCCGCCAGCGTCAACGCCACCACCACACCCTTGCCCGCGGCCAGGCCATCGGCCTTGATCACGATGGGCGCGCCATGCTGGCGCACATAGGCGAGCGCGGGGTTGAGTTCGGTGAACACCGCGTAGCGCGCGGTGGGAATGTTGTGGCGGAGCAGGAAGTCCTTGGCGAATGCCTTGGAGCCCTCCAGCTGCGCGGCCACCGCGCGCGGGCCGAAGCAGCGCAGCCCCGCCGCGCGGAACTTGTCGACCACACCGGCTACCAGCGGCACTTCGGGACCGACCACGGTCAGCCCGATCTTTTCGTCCTTGGCCAACTTGAACAAGCCATCCAGGTCGGTCACCGCCACGTCGGCGTTGCGCACACCCTTTTCCCGCGCCGTGCCCGCATTGCCCGGGGCGACAATCACTTCGCTCACGCGCGGCGACTGCTTGAGCTTCCACGCCAACGCGTGTTCACGCCCGCCGCTGCCGATGACCAGGACTTTCATGGGGACTCCAACTGCCATAGGGGTGCGCCTGGAGCGGCGCAGCGGGCCATTGTAAAGGGCGGCGGGGGTTTTCGCAGTGCAGCACCGGGGGAGCTTCAGCGGGAGGCTGGGTTGGGGCCAGGTGAGAGTGAGGAGTGCGGCGCATCGCGTGGCGGCAAGCTGGCCACGGCGCAACTGTAGGAGCGCACTTGTGCGCGACCARCCTACGGAGCGGYACATCTGAGCTCCGCGGTCGCGCACAAGTGCGCTCCTACAAGGGATCGCGCTGGCCTGTGGATGGCGGATCAATGCTGCCGCTCAGTTCTTTGTGGGAGCGCACCCTGTGCGCGACAAACCWACGGAGCGGTACACCCCAGCGTGGCCGTCGCGCACAGGGTGCGCTCCCACAGACAAGCCAAGCGCCAGGYGCGGCACCAAGTGCGCCATCTGTGASCCACAGCCGATGCGCAGCGAGGCCCSGCTTTAAGTCCTCAGCGATTCKGGCGCGTTGCGCAGCGCTTGGAAGTATCCCCTGTGTACCCTCGGAGGTYGTCCCACAACRRCGCGCCTCRAGCGTTCGGGCTTATCCCARCACGATGCTGCGGGCGTTATCAGGCCATTCTCTTTGGGTTACTTTCGACGCGAAGCTAGTCCCGAGGGATCTCTTGGGCCAGCAAGAGAAAAGTGACTCGGTCGGCGGCAGCCGATCGAAACGCCCGCCGCGTAGGCGGCACCCTTGCGGTAACGCGACAACCAGAAACCGAGGCTCTGGCTCCCGGCCTGCGCCGGGACGACGGCGAAGAAGAAACGTTCCCGCGAGCACCCGCCCCTCACCCCAGCCCTCTCCCCGCAGGGGAGAGGGAGCAAAGCTAGAGCAAGGCTAGAGCAGCGCCAACAACGCGGCCCTCGGCAACTTCCCCGTCTCGTTGCGCGGCAACCCGGCCACCAACTTCAACGGCCGCGGCAAAAACACCGGATCCACCGACTGACGGAATGCGTCCAGGATGGTCTGCTCATCCATGTCCGGCGCCACCGCGAGCGCCGCAATGCGATGCACACCGAGCGCATCGCCGTTCTCCAGCTGGAACACCACGCCGTCCTTCACACCCGGGATCGCCTGCAGCCGACGGGTGAGATCACCGAGCGAAGCACGCTTGCCGGCAATCTCGAGCAAGTCCGAATGACGTCCGCACAAGCGGAAACGGCGTCCGCCGTCATGCAGCGTCACGATGTCGGCCAGCGTCATCGGCTCATCCAGCTGCGGTGCGCGCACCTGCGTGCCGTCGGGCTGGGGATGCAGCTGCACGTCGTCGTACAGCAGCCACGGCTCGTCATTGGCCGAACGGCGGCTGGCGAACACGCAGGTTTCCGTGGATCCGAACACTTCCAGCAGCGGCGCGCCGAAACGCGCCTCAGCCGCCTGCGCAAGCTCCACCGGCATCGGCGCGGTGGCGGACACCATGGCGTCGATCGGCGGCAACGTCACGCCCGATTCGATCAGCGCACGCAGATGCACCGGTGTGGTGATCAGCACGCGCGGCGCGGGTACCTCGGCCAACGCAGCCGCCACGTCCRCCGGCAGCAGCGGGCGGCCCGCATGGACGGCGATATGCCCGAGCAGGGGCAGCAGCACGGACATCTCCATGCCGTACATGTGCTGCGGCGGCACCGTCGCCACCACGTGGAACTGCGTGGCCACCGAGTCGTGCAGCATGCGCAGGTTGCCCGCATTGCTGGCGTTGAAGCTGCCCCAGGTCTTGGGGTTGCCCTTGGGCGTGCCGGTCGAGCCGGAGGTGTAGCCAATCGCCACGACCTGGTCGGCCGGCAGGGTCGGAATCGTCAGGTCTGCCTGCGACTCGGGGACGTCCATCAGGCTCGGCAGATGCCGGTAATGGCTCGGCGGCGCATCGAGTGCAAGTTCGCCCAGGGCATAGCTGCCGGGATGAGCGGCCATCACCTCGGCCACGGCCTGCGGTGCGCGCGAGGACGGCAGCAGGTTGGTCTGGCCACGCAGCGCAATGGCGCAGAAGGCCACCAGGAAGGCGTAGCGGTCTTCGCACAGGTTCACGGCGGCAGGGGCCACCGGCAGCTGCTCGGCGACCGCCAGCACGTGCACCAGGAAGCGCGCGGCGGTGACCGGCTCGCCATCGCGCCACACCAGCGGGCGATCCGGCGCGGTCGCTGCCAGCAACGGCAACTCGATGGCGGATCGTTCGAGCTGGACGTTTTCAAAAACGATGGCCAAGGTGTTCTCCGGCAACGGCAGTCTGCCCCTCGGTCCGGCCAGGCCGGTCCGACGTGCGGACGGAATAGAGAGCCCGCGATGATCCCCATCCTCGCGGTAGCCACTGAATCACTCCCTACTGAGAGCGCGTGGCATGCGGAAACCGTTCATCCTCGCTGACCCGGTCAGCAAGTCCTTGCGGCTTCACTCAGGCACGGATGATAGCGCCCGAGAGCGCATCGCGGATCACGGTGGGGCGTAGCTGATCGCCGGTCGGTGCGTCCAGCAGGCCGTCCAGCGCGGGTCCGAAGTAGCCGGCAGCTACGTCAGCGGTGCGCGCCGGCGGCTCGCCATGCGGATTGGCGCTGGTGGAAACCAGGGCGGCGCCATAGGCGCGGCATAGCGCAGCAGCAGGTTCGTGCGCCGTCACGCGCAGGGCGATGCCGGCGTGCGCGCCGGCCACCCAGGCCGGAACGTCCGCGGAGCGCGGAAAGATCCAGGTGTTGGGTCCGGGCCAGCTCTCGCGCACCTGCGCCAGCACGGCGGCGGGCACGGCGGACAGATCGATATAGCGCTCGACCTGGGCAAACTCCGACGCAATCAACAGCACGCCCTGGGTGGGTGGCCGTTGCTTGAGCGCAAACAGGCGCTCGAACGCGACGGGATTGTGCGGATCGCAACCGAGGCCGAACACGGCCTCGGTCGGATAGGCCAGCACACCGCCGCGGCGCAGCAGCGCGGCGGCGGCATCCAGGTCGGACAGGCTGAAGCGAGCCGTCACTCAGGCTTCCGTTGCCGCCTTCTTGGCGGCAGCTTTCTTGGTGGCGGTCTTGGCCGGAGCCTTTTTGGCCGCCGTCTTCTTCGTGGCGGTCTTCTTGCTCGCAGCCTTTTTGACGGTGGTCTTCTTCGCCGGGGCCTTCTTGGTGGCCGTCTTGCTGGCGGCCGCCTTCTTGGCCGCCGGCTTCTTCTCGGCGGCTGCCTTCTTGGCGGTCTTCTTGAACGCGCCGCGGCCCTTCTTGACCGGTGCGGCGGCGAGCAATTCGATGCACTGCGCTTCGGTCAGTTCCTTCGGCTCCTGGTCCTTGGGAATGCGCGCGTTCTTTTCGCCATCGGTGATGTACGCACCGAAGCGGCCGTTGAGCACCTGCACGCCGTTGCCGAAGTCCTGGATGATGCGGTTGGCGATCATCTCCAGTTTCTCCTGCACGATCTGCAGGGCGCGCGGCAATTCGATGGTGTACGGATCGTCTTCAGGCTTGAGCGAGGCGTACGTGCTGCCTTGCTTCACGAACGGACCGAAGCGGCCCACGCCCACCGACACTTCATCGCCGTTCTCAGCCTGGCCGAGCTTGCGCGGCAGCTTGAACAGCTCCAGCGCGTCGGCCAGCGTGATGGTGTGCATGCTCTGGCCCTGACGCAAGCTTGCGAACTGCAGCTTCTCGTCCGTGTCCTTGTCGCCGATCTGCGCATACGGCCCGTAGCGGCCCAGGCGCACCGACACCGGCTTGCCGCTCTTGGGATCGCTGCCCAGCTCGCGCGCGCCGGTCGCTTCGCTGCGATCGACGGTTTCGGTCTTCTCGTCCACCTGCTGCTTGAACGGCTGCCAGAAGCGCTCCATCAGCGGCACCCAGGCTTCTTCGCCACGGCTCACCGCGTCCAGCTCGTCTTCGAGCTTGGCGGTGAAGTCGTAGTCGACATAGCGGGTGAAATGCGCCGTGAGGAACTTGCTCACCGCGCGGCCCACGTCGGTCGGCTTGAAGCGGCGGCTGTCGAGGAACACGTATTCGCGGTTGAGCAGCACCTGGATGATGCTGGCATAGGTCGACGGACGGCCGATGCCGTGCTCTTCCAGCGTCTTGACCAGGCTCGCTTCGGAGTAGCGCGGCGGCGGCTCGGTGAAGTGCTGGTCGGCCAGGATGTCCTGCAGCGCCACTTTCTCGCCCACGTCGAGCTTGGGCAGGCGGCGGCCTTCGTCATCGTCGTCGGCGGTCTTCTGGTCGCGGCCTTCCTCGTATACGGCGAGGAAGCCCGGATCGACCACGGTGGTGCCGGTCGAACGGAACGAGGCATCGCCACCGTGCACGTGCGGCACGGCGAATTCCACCGACACGGTGTTGAGGGTGGCGTGGATCATCTGGCACGCAACCGTGCGCTTCCAGATCAGCTCGTAAAGCTTGCGCTGCTCATCGTTGAGATACGCCGACACGTCGCGCGGCGTGCGCATGGCCGAGGTCGGGCGAATCGCCTCATGCGCTTCCTGCGCGTTCTTGGATTTGGACTTGTAGGCCTGCGCATGATCCGGCAGCGCCTTGGTGCCGAAGTCGCGTGCGATCAACTCGCGCAACTCGACCACGGCGTCCTCGGACAGTGCCACCGAGTCGGTACGCATATAGCTGATCAGGCCAACGTTGCCCTCGCTGCCGATCGACACGCCTTCGTACAGACCCTGCGCGACCTTCATGGTGCGGCTGGTGGAGAAACCGAGCTTGCGCGCGGCCTCCTGCTGCAGCGTGGAGGTGGTGAACGGCGGGGCCGGGCGGCGCTTGCGCTCCTTGCTGCCAACCTCGCTGACGGTGAGGTGGCCGTGTGCCGCCTGCTTCAGCGCATGGCGAGCGGCCAGCGCATCGTGCTCGTTGGTGAGGTCGAACTGCTCGAACTTCTTGCCGTTGAGCTTGGTGAGGCGGGCGTTGAAATCACCCTCCGGGTGGCGCATCGCCGCTTCAATGGTCCAGTACTCGCGAGCGACGAAGGCTTCGATCTCTTCCTCGCGCTCCACGATCATGCGCAGCGCGGGCGACTGCACGCGGCCGGCGGAAAGACCGCGCTGCACCTTGCGCCACAGCACCGGCGAAAGATTGAAGCCCACCAGGTAGTCCAGCGCGCGGCGCGCCTGCTGCGCATCGACCATGTCCAGCGACAGCTGGCGCGGTGAGGCCACGGCGGCCTTGATCGCCTTGGGCGTGATCTCGGAGAACACCACGCGATGCAGCGTCTTGCCCTTGGTCAGGCCGCGCTCCTTGAGGATCTCGCTGATATGCCAGGAGATCGCCTCACCTTCGCGATCCAAGTCGGTCGCCAGATAGATGTCGTCGGCCAGCTTGGCCGCCTTGGCGATGGCGTCGACGTGTTTCTCGTTGCGGTCGATGACCTCGTAGGCCATGGCGAAGTTGTTGTCCGGGTCGACCGCCCCTTCCTTCGGGCGCAAGTCGCGCACGTGGCCATAGGAAGCCAGGACCTGGAAGTCCTTGCCGAGATATTTATTGATCGTCTTCGCCTTAGCCGGCGACTCGACGATAAGCAGGTTTTTTGCCATGAAGCTTGCTATCCGCCATCTATAGCCGACCTGTCCGGGCCGGCTTCCTATATTTAGTTAAAGGCATGGCGGCATCACGCCGTCAAGCTGAACCATGTGAAAGCGCGCTGCAGTTGGCCTTACGCTAGCCCGGCAAGCGTTGGTAGCGATTGCCTGGCAGCGCTTCGACCTGGCCGTCCAGCTCCAGCATCAACAACACAGATGTAAGGTCTGCGACAGTTTTGCCGGTGAAACCCGCCAGATCGTCGAGCGCGACCGGCCCGTAACCGAGCGCGTCGAGCAAGGCCCGGCGGGATGGATCGGCTTCGGACGCCGTCTCTTGAGGAGACGCGACGGCAAGGCCTTGTAACCGGCTTGCCAGCTCACGCCCCAGCGCGACAGCAACAGGAGCAAGCGCTTCCACGATTTCGGCAGCCGTTTCGACCAACCGCGCACCATCGCGAATCAGCCGATGGCAACCGTGAGCGAGGGGATTATGTATGGAACCGGGCAAAGCGAATACCTCGCGCCCCTGTTCGGCCGCCAGGCGGCCCGTGATCAGCGAGCCCGATTGCAGGCCGGCCTCGATCACCAGGGTGCCCAGCGACAAGCCGGCGATCAGGCGATTGCGGCGGGGAAAGTGATCCGCGCGGCCCGGCGTCCCCGGCGGAAACTCACTCACGAGCGCACCCTCGGCCGCCAGCCGCCGGGCCAGGGCCTGGTGCTTGTGCGGGTAGACGCGGTCCAGTCCGGTGCCCACCACGGCCACCGTAGGCAGCCCGGCCTCGAGCGCGGCCAGATGGGCAGCACCATCGATGCCCTCGGCCATGCCGCTGGTGATGGTGAAGCCGGCATGGCCCAGGTCCTGGGCGAAGGCGCGCGCGTCGGCGCAACCGCTCAGGGTCGCCGCGCGAGCGCCGACGATGGCCAACTGCGCGTGCAACAGCAGGCTGGCGTCGCCGGCGACAAACAGCACCGCCGGCGGCTGCGCAATCGCTTCGAGCTGCGGGGGGAAGTCCTCGTCGGTGTACAGCATCAGGCGATGGCCGGGCTGCGCCAGCCAGGCCAGATCGGCGTCGAGACGGCGCGGGTCGGGGCGCTGCAGCCAGCGGCGGGTGTCGGCGGGCAGGTCGGCCAGTCGTTGCTGGAGAGCCGCGAGCACGGCATCGACCTGGCCGTCATGGGCCGCCAGCTGTTCGCGCAGCGCGCCCGGCCCGAGGCGCGGCGTGCGCAGCAGGATCAGCCAGGTGCGTAGATGTTGAGGGTCGTTCATCGCCGTCCAGCCTAGGCACGGCGCAAAAAAAAACGGCGCGGTCGTGACCGCGCCGTTCTGTCGTCCTGTACCGCCGGGGTTTTAGTTCGGCAGTTCGAGCTTGTCGTGCCTGTGCACCGGGCGCAGGCCATCCATGATCAGGCCGTAGCTGACGCGGTCGAAGGTGCGGAACACCATCACGTGTCCCACGAACTCCTGGGGCAGCGTCACGTCCACGCCGGTGCCGCGATTCCAGCTGTTGTGGGCGACGTCGTCGTTGATGGTTTCGCCCGGCTGGTAGATCGAATAGGTCTGGCCGTTGTCCACGCCATCCTGCGAGCCGATATTCAACGCCACTACCTGATGCGGACCCACCGCATCGTAGGCATCGGCGAAGGCGATCACGCGCGCATTGCCCGGCAGCGACTTGGGCGCATGCGGGTAGTAGTAGGCGTCATACGGCTTGTCGTCGATCGGCAACAGGCGGTCGCCCTTGTTGATCTCCATGGTGCCGTTCAACAGCAGCAAGGTGGTCGGGTCGCCGGTGCGCAACACCTCGGCGGTGCCGATCACCATCACCTCGGTACCGATGTCCTCGCCATGGCCGTAGTGGCCGTCCGCGCGGAAATCTTCCTTCCACGGCGTCTGGACCAGCGACACATTGCTGTCCAGCGGATGGGCGACCAGATCCGAACCACTGTCGCGACCCTTCTTGCTGTCGAAGTCGCGGAAGGTCTGGGTGGGACGCACGATCGCAAAGCGCTGGCCCGGCTCGGACTGCAGGTTGCGGGCATAGACGTTCTTGCCCACCGTGCCGCGCAGATCCGCTTCCTCGAAGCCCACCACGTAAGGCAGTGCCTTGACCTGGTCGCTGTTGAGTACGCGCATTTCCTTGAGGAACGTCTGCAGCTGATCCAGCGGAATGGCCGGCACTGCATCGCCCTCGGCACGCACGCGGGGCTGCAAGCCCAGGCGCGGACCGTTGGCAAACGACAGATTCAGCACGTCACCCGGATAGATGAGATGTGGGTTCTGCACTTGCGGGTTGGCTTGCCAGATTTCCGGCCACAGCCACGGCTTGGACAGGAAACGTGCGGAAATCGCCCAAAGGGTGTCGCCCTTTCGAACCGTATAGGTATCCGGGTGATCGGCACGCAATTGCGCGCCCGCAGCGTAAACAGCCACCGTGACCAGCATGCCGGCCAGCAGCCCTATGGACTTTCTGATCATAAACGGGAATCCCCCATCCCCCGACGCTCGGGCGAGTGTAACCGAACAACTTGTTCACGCAACCGTGACCAGTTGGCAAAACAGCATGCCAGACGGGCGCTTGGCGGCGTACAATAAAGGTCATTCTAGATGCGCCCGGGGCTTGGTTTTCACCGATTCGCCCGCAGTTTCGGCGCTTGAGGTAAAGCCATGTCCGTACTGACCATCATCGAATTTCCCGATCCCCGCCTGCGTACCAAGGCCGAACCGGTGACCGTGTTCGACGCCGAACTCAAGCAGTTCGTGGCCGATATGTTCGAGACCATGTATGACGCCAATGGTGTCGGCCTGGCCGCTACCCAGGTGAATGTACACAAGCAGGTGCTGGTGGCCGACATGAGCGACGAGCGCAATGAGCCGCTGGCGCTGATCAATGCACGCATCATCGAGAAGGACGGCGCCCAGGTCTACCAGGAAGGCTGCCTGTCGTTCCCGGGCATTTACGCCGATGTCACCCGCGCCCTCAAGGTGAAGGTGAAAGCCAACGACGTGGACGGCAACGAGATCGAGCACGAGTTTGAAGGCCCGCTGGCCGTGTGCGTGCAGCACGAGATGGATCACCTCGCCGGCAAGGTGTTCGTGGACTATCTGTCGCCGCTCAAGCGCTCCATGTTGCTCAAGCGCCTGGAAAAGCAGCGCAAGCAGGCGGCCACCGCTTGAAGCTCCGCGTCGTCTTCGCGGGCACTCCCGAATTCTCCGTACCCTGCCTTGAAGCGTGCCGTGCGAGCGGTGCGCAGGTGGTGGCGGTCTACACCCAACCCGATCGCCCCGCCGGTCGCGGCCGCAAACTCACACCCAGCCCGGTCAAACAGGCGGCCCTGGCAGCCGACATTCCCGTCGAGCAACCCGAATCGCTGAAGTCCGACGAGGCACGGGCCACACTGGCCGCGTACGCGCCGGACCTGATGGTGGTGGTGGCTTACGGCTTGATTCTTCCGCGCAAGGTGCTGGCCATTCCGCGCCTGGGCTGCTGGAACGTGCACGCCAGCCTGCTGCCGCGCTGGCGCGGCGCGGCGCCGATCCAKCGCGCCATCSTGGCCGGCGACAGCGAAAGCGGCGTCGACCTGATGCAGATGGAAGCCGGCCTGGATACCGGCCCGGTACTGCTGGAGCGCCGCACGCCGATCAGCGGCGAGGACACCGGCGGCTCGCTGCATGATCGCCTCTCCATGTTGGGCGCCGACGTGCTCGCTGAGGGTCTGGCGCGTGTGATGGCCGGTGAAAGCTTGGCCCCCCAGGCCCAGCCGGACGAAGGCGTCACCTACGCGCACAAGTTGGACAAGGCCGAGGCGCGACTCGACTTCACGCGACCGGCGATTGAGTTGGAGCGCCAGGTGCGCGCCTTTGATCCGTGGCCGGTGGCTGAAGGTGAAGTCGCTGGCGAAATGCTRCGAATCTGGGCCGCGCGCGCCATCGAAGGCAGCGGTGCGCCGGGTTCGGTGCTTGGCATAAGCCGCGAGGGTATCGATATCGCCTGCGGTGAAGGCGTGCTGCGGGTAACCGCGTTGCAGCGTGCGGGTGGCAAGCGCATTACGGCGGCCGATTACTTCAACGCCATGAAGACTCGCGGCCTCTAAAGATCGGCATTCCGGCGCAGGCCGGAATCCAGTAGCGGGAACCATTGGCTTTCGCGACGCCAGTGGTAAGTCTCATGAGCGCCAGCGAAAACCGAGCACTGACGCTACTGGATTCCGGCCTGCGCCGGAATGACGAGCTAAAAAGCGCGCTTCCGTTTACCCCCGCTTCTCACCCACATCCACTACCTTCCCCTGATGACCGATACCCGCGCTCTAGCCGCCCAAGCCCTTGCCGACGTCGCCTTGCGCGGCACTTCACTGCGCGACGCGATGGAGCGTCATGCGCCCAAGCTGGCCGACGGTCGCGATCGCGCGCTGCTGATGGCCTTGCTGAGCGATGGTGCACGTTGGTGGCTGCGTTTTGACCCCRTGCTCGATCGCCTGATGGAGAAGTCGTTGCGCCAGAAGGAGCCCGTGGTGCATGCACTGCTGGTACTGGGACTGGTGCAACTGGAAATCCTGCAGCTGCCGGCGTATGCCGCCGTGGCCGCTACGGTGCAAGCCACGCGAGCGCTGCAACGCCCGCGCATGGCAGGACTGGTGAATGCGGTGCTGCGTCGCTGGCAACGCGAACGCGAGGCGCTGCTGGCCGAACTCGACGCCAAGCCGCAGACGCGACACGCGCATCCRCTGTGGCTGGCCAAGACGCTGACACGCGACTGGCCGGAGCAAGCCGATGCGGTGATGGCGGCGAACAATGTTGAGCCGCCGCTGATGCTGCGCGTCAACCATCGCCGCAGTGAACGCGACTCGCTGATCGAGCGCCTGCGTACGGACGGCTATACGGCCGATGCCCATGCGTGGCTCGCTGACGGCATCGTGCTTCCGCACAGCACCGACGTGACCCGCCTGCCCGGTTTCGCCACCGGCGAGTTCGCAGTGCAGGATGGCGCCGCGCAGATTGCCGCCGATCTTGCTGACGTGCGCGACGGCCAGCGCGTGCTCGATGCCTGCGCCGCGCCTGGCGGCAAGGCCTGCCATTTGCTGGAGCGCGCGGATCTCTCGCTCACGGCGCTGGAATTCGACGCCAGGCGCACCCAGCGCATCAGCCAGAACCTGGAACGTCTCGGCCTCAAGGCCGATATCGTCGTCGGCGATGCAGGCGAGCCTGAAGGCTGGTGGGACGGCAAGCCGTTCGATCGCATCCTGATCGATGCGCCCTGTTCGGCTGCTGGCGTGCTGCGCCGGCGGCCCGATGTACGCCTGCATCGCCGCGACAGCGACATCGCCCCGCTCGTAGCCCAGCAGAAGCGCATCCTGACGGCCCTGTGGCCGCTGCTGGCGCCGGGCGGCCGGCTGGTCTACATCACCTGTTCCATGCTGCGCGCCGAGAACGACGCCGTGGTCGGCGCCTGGCTCCAGGGCCGGTCCGATGTGCGGGTCGTGGAGTTCTCCCTGCCAGTGGGACAGGCGGCGAGTGTGGGCTGGCAGGTTCTGCCCGGGGATGGCGACCTGGACGGCATGTACTATGCCGTCCTCGAGAAGGCCTGAAGGCGCCCGCAGGCGCCGCCGCTAAGCCAGGAACCAGGCCAAGGCCGTTAAGCTCGGGCCACGGCATTAAGCTATGAGTTTGCGACGCGGCCCGCCGCAGCCCCGGAATCCACGCATGTCTGTCTTTTCTCAAGCCACTCCCCTGGAACGCCGCCGATTCTGGCTGTTGCTGCTGATTGCCCTGGTGGTGATCGGCGCCGGCATGGGCCTGCGTGATCCCTGGCCGTCGGACGAACCGCGCTTTGCGCTGGCTGCCAAGCACATGGTGGAGAGCGGCGACTGGCTGTTCCCACATCGCGGCAGCGAACTGTATTCGGACAAGCCGCCGATGCTGTTCTGGCTGGAAGCTGCCAGCTATACGGTGATCCGCAGCTGGCGCATCGCCTTCCTGCTGCCTTCGCTGCTGGCGGCACTGGGTTGCCTGGCGCTGGTCTATGACCTCGGCCGCCGCCTGTGGAATCGCCAGGTCGGCTTGTATGCCGCTTCGGCCCTGCTCATCACGTTCCAGTTCGTCTACCAGACCAAACGGGCGCAGATCGATCCACTGGTGATGTTTTACATCACGGCGGCGAACTGGGGCCTGCTGGTGCATATGCTGAAAGGGCCTAACTGGCGCGCGTTCTGGTTCGGCTGTTTCTGCGCGGGGCTGGGCGTGATCACCAAGGGCGTTGGCGTGCTCGCGCTCTTCATGTTTGTGCCGTATCTGGTGGCCGCGTTTGGCCAGTGGAATGGCGTGTCGCGCATGGGTGAGGGCGCCTGGTGGCGCTGGGCATTGGGTCTGGTTGCGCTGTTGCTGGCGATGGCATTGTGGCTGGTGCCGATGCTGTTGGGCGCGAAAGCGCACGCGGGCGATCCGGCCTATGCCGCTTACATCAACGACATCCTGTTCCACCAGACGGCCGGCCGTTACAGCAAGTCCTGGGATCACCACCACAACGCGCTGTACTACGTGCCCATCGTGCTGTTCACCTGGCTGCCGCTGTCGCTGACCTATCCGGGCACGCTGCCGCGCTGGTGGCAGTCGCTCAAGGCCAGGGACGCGCGCATCCTGTTGCCGCTGGGCTGGATCGTGCTGCTGCTGGTGTTCTTCTCGATTCCCAAGGGCAAGCGCGACGTCTACATCATGCCGGCGCTGCCGATGCTGGCGCTGGTCAGTGCGCCGTATCTGGACGAGCTGCTGCAGAAGCGCTGGCTGCGTGCGGCTGGGCTCGTCTTCATCGGCATCATGGGCGCCGCCATGCTCGGCGTGGGCGCCACGGCGCTGGTGGCGCATCCGAAGTTTGCGAGCGAGTTCGCTACGGCGCGCGGTTTTGATGATGGCGGCCATGCGCTGTGGTGGATGTTCGTCACCATCGGCGCCGTGCAACTGCTGCTGATCGCCACGCTGCGCATGCGTCGCGCCGTCGCCGCCGTCGCTGGCGGGATGGCGGCCATGTGGCTGGTGTGGAGCTTGTGGGCTTACCCCATCCTCAACGATTCCAGCTCGGCTGCCGGGCTGATGCAGGACGTGCGCGAGCGCCTGCCGGCGGGCGACCAGATCGGCATGGTGGCGTGGAAGGAACAGAACCTGCTGATGTTCAATCATCCCGCTACGGATTTCGGTTTTACGCGACCGTGGCATGAGCAGTACAGCGCTGCGGTGAAATGGCAGGCTGCCGATCCCGAGCATCGCTGGTTGTTTGCGCTGGATGGGGTGATGGCTCAGTGCGTGGATCGCAGCAAGGCGGTGAGCCTGGGGCATGCGAATCGGCGTGAGTGGTGGATGTTCAAGGCTGATGCCGTGGTGCCGGGGTGCATGCCTAGTGAGGATGTGGATCGGGTGCCGGCGGCGGCGCTGGAGGAGTGAGGGGGTTGGGTGGGTGGTGGTGGCTTCGCCCACTTGGATGCGCGCTTTTGATCGTCATCCAGGCGGAGGCCGGAGGCGCTCTTTAATAGCCGAAGGGCTGGTCTTCCAGAGCCTTGGTCTCCGTTGTCGCCACGAGGCCAGCGTGCCGCCTACGCGGCGGGCGTTTCGATCGGCTGCCGCCGACCGAGTCACTTTTCTCTTGCTGGCCCAAAAGATCCCACGGGACTAGCTTCGCGTCGAAAGTAACCCAAAGAGAATGGCCTGATAACGCCCGCAGCATCGTGTTGGGATAAGCCCGAACGCTTGAGGTGCGTCGTTGTGGGACAACCTCCGAGGGTACACAGCGGGTASTKCAAAGCGCTGCGCAACGCGCCCGAATCGCTGAGGACTTAAGGCGGGGCCTCGCTGCGCATCGGCCTTGGGTC